>CAUAHS010000045.1 GCA_958428885.1 uncultured Eubacteriales bacterium | reverse complement strand
CTCGAGCAGCCGTTCAAGCTGCGCATCGTTCCCGGCGGCGTTCTCCTCATACTCTTTCTCCGTGAGCGTCTCGGGAGTCCATGGGCAGCCCGGATTGTGGTACTCCGCCCTCGGGTCGATGCCCAGCATGAGCCGGAGCGGCAGACCCTCGGCGGATATGAGCTCCAGCACCGTCCGGGCATGGAGGTTCGGCTCATACATTCTCAGCTGCCGGAACCCCTGCTCCGCGAGCAGCCTAAGGTCCTGCAGTACCTGGTCTCTCGTGGGGAACAGGCCGTTTTTCGGGCTCTGGCCGCGTCTGAAGCCGGAATAGCAGACGCCCGGCAGGGAATGGATCATTCAGTCCGACCTCCTGTACAGTTTTTGCTGGTACTCTGCGGGCGTCACGCCGGCGGAGTCCTTGAATGCCCTGTAAAAGCTCTTGTAGCTGTCGTAGCCCACGCGCTCCGCCACCTCGGAGATGCGTATGTCCGGCTGGCGCAGCAGCTTTTTAGCAGCGTCGAGTCTGATATCACGCAGATATTCAGAAAATGTCTTGCCCGTATGCTTCCTGAAGGCGTTGGAAAAGTAAGCGTAATTGAGCGAGACCTCGTTGGACACGACGGCAAGAGTTATCGGGCGCATATAGTTCGCGCGTATGTAGGCCTCCGCTCTGTCCAGCGCCAGATTATCCCGGCCGGAGCTCTGGCTCTGAGCAGCCCTGTGCAGCCTCAGCAGCTGTTCGTTTGCAAAGAGCAGGTATTCGCGCATGGTCTCAAACTCAAGCGGCATATGTATGGGCTCCAGTTCCGCGCCGGTGCGGAGCTTTCGCTCTATTTTCCTCAGGACACGATAGAGCGTGTCGCAGAGGGCGAGCGTGTAGCCGATGCCGTAGCCCGCGAGCTTTTTGCGCTCAAAGAGCCCGGTCAGCGCCCGGCTCAGCTCTCTCTCGGTACCGATGCCGACCATGTCGCCGAGGCGCTCCACCTCCGCGTGGGGTATCGTGAAGTCAAGGGACATCTTTGAAATGTCCTCAACCGTCAGCAGCCGCTTGCCGGGGTACAGCAGGCGGTGGACAAAGATGTTCTCCGCCTGCCGGTATGCCTCCTTGAGCCCGGATGCGCCGTCTATCCCCCGGACGAGTGCCGCCGTACACTTCAGGTCCGCCGTCTTGTCGAGCAGGGCGGAGGGGTCCTTCCCCGCGGCGGTTATGAGCACGAGCTCCCTAGAGTTTACAAGGAGCAGCGCAGCGGCAGAGGGCTGAGGCATGAGCCGCTGCCTCAGTGTTTCGGCCTCGGCCTCGCCGCCGGGGAAGCCTATGAGCAGCAGGTCGCAGAGGCCCCTCAAAAACGGGCGCTCTTCAGCCATGAGCGCACACAACTCGGCGTTTTCGCTCCCGCCCTGGATATAGTGGAAAAACAGCGTGAGACGCGAGCGCTCCGTCCTCGCCTGGCTGTCCTTCCGGCGCAGACGGAGCTGCTTGTCCGCTCTTGCCTGTTCAACGGCCCGAAACAGCTCGGCCCTGTCTATCGGCTTGAGCAGATAGGCCTTGGCGCCGTATTCGATAGCCTTCTGCGCATACTTGAACTCATCGTAGCCGCTTACGACTATTACGGCAGTCTGCGGCCAGAGCCTGCGGCAGCGCTCCATGAGAGCCACGCCGTCCATGTCCGGCATGCGGATGTCTGTGATGAGCAGGTCGGCCGGACACTGTTCCATCAGTCTCACCGCCTCCGTGCCGCTGGAGGCGGTCCGGATCTCCGCCGGCTCTCCCTCGGACGGAAGCTGTTCGAGCATGGCGCGTATGCCCTCGCGTATCATCTCCATGTCGTCTGCGACGATGATCTTCAGCATCTTACCAACCTCCCAGCTCAGGTCCGTCATAGGGCATGACGAGACACACCCTGACGCCGCCTTCGGCGGAACTCTCGAGTCTCAGCCCCGCGCCTTTCCCATAGGACATCACGAGCCGCCGATGTACGTTCACGATGCCTATCCCGTTGCGGCTCTCCTCAAGCGGCTCCACACTGCCGCCGTCGAGAGCACGGCGGATGGCGTCAAGGCGCTCCGGCGGTATCGCGCAGCCGTCGTTTTCCACGCACACCGTGAGCCAGCCTCCGCTGTTGGAGCAGCTTATCCTGATATGCAGCCTTCCGTGCCCAGAGGGAAGACCGTGGGTTATGGCGTTTTCCACAAGCGGCTGTATGCTCAGCTTGGGTATCTCGCAGTTTAGATAGTCACCGGAGACACAGTCCTCAAAGACGAGCTCCGCTTCCCCGGTCACGCCGCAGAAATGGACATAGCGGCGCACACAGTCCAGCTCCTCGCGGAGCGTCACCGTCTGGTCCTTCCAGGTCATATGGTAGCGCAGCAGGCTGCCCAGAGACACTATCGTGTCCGCCAGCTCCGGCTCGCTCCGGATCTCGGCCATCATGCGTATGCTCTCGAGGGCGTTGTAGAGGAAGTGGCTGTTTATCTGACTCTGCAGCGCCTTGAGCTCCGCCCTGGCCGCGGCCAGGCCGCGCTCCACATTCTCATCCATCAGCTCCTTTGTCCTGTCCAGCATGCGGTTGAAGGTGTGGGTCAGGGTGTCCAGCTCATCCCCGCCGCCTTCGCGCTCGGGTATGCGCACGGACAGGTCCCCGTCCTGCACTTTGAGCATGTTTTCTTCCAGGTAAGACAGCCGCCTCAGCAGCCTTCGGCAGACGTAATTGACGAGCAGCCAGAGCAGCACGGCCGCCAGCGCGAAGGCGCAGAGGGAGAAGAATATCGTCTGCCGCGGCCCGCTCGTCAGCGCCTCCAACTCAGTCAGCACCACCGCCCAGCTGTCAAGCAGAGGCAGATAGGCAGCCGCGCCGTAGTATGCAGAGCCGCTACACTCAAACTCAAGCTCTCCCGAGGCGCTTGACTCGGCTGCGCTTAGAATATCCGCTGCGGCAGGCAGAGCCTCCGGGTCCGGCGTGAAGCAGCCGCTCCCGTCGGCCGGCAGCAGGGCAACGCTGTACTCCGGACCTGGCATCGTCTGATAAAGCTCGCCCAAAAAGGGCTCGATATCCAGCCTGAGGACCAGCATCCCCACCCTGGTGACATCGAGATATACAGCATAGCAGCAGGAGAGCTCCCCATTCTCCGCGTCGGCAACGTAGACCCCGCTCTGACCCCTGAGGTCGAGGCCCTCAAACGCAGTGCCGCCGAGCCGGTCCGCGCTGTATATGAGCGGCCAGATCTCGTAGACGGCGTCGTTATCAAAGTAAAAGCTGGCCTCGCTTATCAGAGGATTGCTCTGAAATATGTAGCGCATGTCCTGCAGCTCGTTTTGCGCAAACTTCACGAGCGCGAGGCCGTCTGCGTCCATGTCGCCGGTGCAGAATTCGAGGAAGCTCCTGCGGCTGAGGGCTATGAGCGCGCTGTTTGAGACCAGCTCGGCGTTGCCGGTGGTCTGGCTGCGCAGCTCGCTGAGCACGGCGGAGGCCTCAGAATCGAACTGCGAGTATACCTCGTCGGTTTTCCATCTCAGCCAGAGCGCCGCGCCGATGAGACAGGGAATGAGCAGAATGGGAAAGAGCGTCAGCATTATTTTCGATGAAACCTTCATCCTTCTCGCCATAATGAGCCCTTTCTTGTTCATAAGACCACCTCTGCCCAATTTTATCACATGCTTTGAGGTGAGCACAACGGCGAGAGGGCAGCGGGCGTCTCGCCCGCCGCCCCCGGTTCTCAGGTGTCGGTCACTCAGTCAAACAGTGCCTTGCGGGCGTCGAGCAGGTCCTGCTCGTATTCCACGACGAGGCCATAGCCATAGCTTTCCCTGTCGGCGAGGAATGCATCAAATATGCTGTCGAATTCCTCTTCGGACTCGGCGGTAATCAGCTCGGGCACGACCTCCTGCCACCTCTGGTCTATCCTCGTGGCGGCAACTGCGGCGTCGCTGTCGCCGGTCGGCTCAAGGTTGTTGTAGATACCGCCGTCCACATAGGCGTTCTCGTCGGCCCAGTCGCTCATCTCGGTTATGTAGTAGGGGCTCTCCGGTCTCCACTGGTCCACTATGACACTGTTGCGGAGCATCCAGTAGGTGTCCACAAGGCCGTACTGGGTCGCAAAGGTGTCGGCGTCGTTGTTCATGAGGTCTATCATCTCGTCGGTGAGCTGAGGCACGCCGTCCACGACCTCGTAGGTCTCGCCCTCAACGCCGAGGAAGATGTCCTTCTTGCCCTCCTCGCTGAGCATGTAGGTCAGGAAGGCCATTGCCCGCTCGGGGTTCTCGCAGTCCTTGCTTATGAAGGTGCACATCCAGCCGTCAAGGGAGCCGGGGAAGATGAGGGGCGCGTCGCCGTCGCTGTTGGCCGGGCCGTCGATGGCGATATAATAGCTGTCCGGGTTCTCGCTGTTGGCGAGGATGCCGTTGGCCTCCTGCATGCCGCTCCACTCACGGAGCATGCAGAAATAGCGGCCGTTGTTGCTCTTCTCGGTCACCTGGTCGTCGGAATCGACAAGGTAATCTATGCCGATGAGGCCCTCCTCATAGGCCTGACGCAGCACCTTCAGCCACTCGATGTAGTCGGGGTCGGTGACGCGGTCGTAGACCTTGCCGTCGGCGTCCTCATAGGGCACGGCGAGGAAGTTCTGAAGGTAGTCGGTAAGGCCGTAGCCGCTGCCGCCCTGGGCGTAGAAGGGGGTGATGGTCTCGCCCTTGTAGGTGGAGAAATCGCTCTTGAGCAGGCGCAACGCGTCGAGGAAGCCCTCGGGCGTGGACATGTCGGGACTGCCCATGTCCTCGTAGAGGTCCTTGCGGACGAGGAAGGTCTGGACTGCGGCGGTCATGCCGGTCTCGGCCATCTGCTCGGCGCCGTAGGCGTCGTTGGGCACGCAGTAGAGGTTGCCGTCGGCCTTGGTGTGCCATGCGACGACGGAGCTGTCGACGACGTTGTAGAAATAGGGGTCGTACTGGTCGGCCAGCTCGTTGAGCGCCCAGGTATATCCCTGCTCATAGAGGGTGCTGAAGCAGGTCTCCCAGGAGCCGAGGGTGATGAGGTCGGGCAGAGTGCCGCTTATCATCATGAGGTTGAGCTCCTCGGACACGTCTCCGGTCGGGGTGATGATTTCGATGTCGACGCCGGTCTTCTCGGTGATGTTCTTCGTCGAGAGGCTGTCGCCCCAGGTGTAGGGGTACCAGCTCGCGCCCACGAACCACTCTAGCTCGATGGGGGAGGTGTCGGTCGTCCACGCGGGTGTGTTGGGGTCGAGCCCGCTGTCGGCCTCCGGGGTGGCGGACGCTTCCGGGGCGTCGCTGGACGTGACCGCCGGCTCGGAGCCGCAGGCGGCGAGCGAGAGCAGCGCGCAGACTACGAGCAGCATTGCAAGAAACCTTTTCATTTTTACATTCCTTTCTTCTCTTTTTTATCTTTACGCGGCATCCTTTCCGCGCCGAATACTGGATCAGCCCTTTATGGCACCGAGCATGACGCCCTTTACGAGGTGCTTTTGGATGAACGGGTACAGGCAGATTATGGGCAGTGCGCCCACGACCATGGCGGCGAATTTTACCGTCGCCGAGGTGGTCTCTCCGCCGAGGGCGAGCATCGCCTGCTGCTGAGCCGAGGTCATGCTCGTCTCGGCGAGCAGCTTGTATAGGATGGTCTGCAGCGGCTCGAGCGCCTTGTCCCGGACGTAAACTATGCCCTGATAGTAGTCGTTCCAGTGGTAAACGGCCGTGAACAGGCCGATGGTCGCTATGACCGGCTTGGAGTTCGGCAGGATGATGCTCCAGTAGATGCGGAACTCCGACGCGCCGTCGAGCCTTGCGCTCTCGATGAGCGACTCCGGTATGGTGCGGAAGAAGCTCATGAAGATGACCATGTTGTAGAAGGTGAACATGCCCGGCAGGATATAGACCCAGAAGCTGTCGTAGAGCCCGAGCTTTATCATGAGGATAAAGTTCGGTATGAGCCCGCCGTTGAAGAACATGGTTATCATGGCGATCTTCATGTATATCTTCTTGCCTATGAGCCCGGGGCGGCTCATGGCATAGGCCACCATGGAGGTGAACAGCACGTGGGTTATCGTGGCCACAACGGTGCGCAGTATGGTTATTTTGAAGCCGGAAAGGATATATTCGTTCTCAAATACGACCTTGTAGGCGTCAAGGCTGAATTCCGAAGGCCACCAGGCCGAGGCCCCCCTGTTCGCCACTTCCGGCGCGGCGAGGGAGTTTACGCCTATGTACCACATCGGATAGAGGCAGGCAAAGCAGACTGCAATGAGGATGACGACGATGATGTAGTCGAAAGCCGTCTTCTTGGTGTGAGTTTTCATTCTGCCGCCTCCCTCAGATAATGCTCTCGCCCGTGAGCTTCACGGAGGTGAAGTTACACAGCCTCAGCAGGGCGTAGGAGATAATGCTTCTAAAAAACAGCACTGCGGTGGAGAAGGAGAAGCGCCCGGAGACGATGCCCATGTTGTAGATGTAAAGGTCGAGCGTCTCGGAGCGGGACATGTTGGCCGAATTGCTCAGGAAGAACACTTGATCGAAGTTGCTGCTCAGGCAGCCGCTTACGGCTAGGATAAACAGCAGCGCAATAGTGGGCCGTATGCACTGGATGGTGATGTGCCACATCCTCTGGAACCTTCCCGCGCCGTCCAGTTCCGCCGCCTCATAGAGCTCGGGGTCGATGCTCGTTATCGCCGCAAGGTAGATTATGGCGTTCCAGCCCATCTCCTTGAGCGTGTCGGAGAGGAAGGCTATCATCCAGAAGTTGTCCGGGTCCCCGTTATATAAGACCGCCTTGTCCTGAAGCCCCAGCGAGATGGCCAGCTGGTTGAATATGCCGGACTCGGACATCCATGAGAGCAGTATGCCTCCGAAGATGGCCCAGGATATGAAGTGCGGCAGGTAAGAGACCGTCTGCACGATCTTCTTGAACCGCTCGCAGCGCAGCTCGTTGAGAAGAAGCGCGAGTATGATGGGGATGCAAAAGCCGATGGTTATTCTCAGCATGCTCAGGCCGAGGGTGTTATATACTGCTCTCCAGAACCTGTCGTCGGTCAGGAATGCGATAAAGTGCTTGAGCCCCACGAAATCGTTTTCAAAGAGAGGAACGGATATGCGGTAATCGGTGAACGCTATGTAGAGAAACACAAGCGGTATGTAGCTGAAGACCGCCATCCAGATGATGCCGGGCCAGACCATGGCCTGAAGCTGGCGCTGCTTCCAGAACTCCTTTCTTGTGTGCGCAAATCGCTCCGCAAACGTAGGCTTTGACCTTGACTCGTCTGGTTTCATGTTCCGTCACACCCCCTGCAACTTCAGGATAGCAAAGTAAATTGTGGGAAACAACGCCTCAATTTTGGATTGTATCCCAATATTTTAGGTTCTGTTGACAGGGGGCTTTGTGCTGATTACACTAAAACCACATGAGATAACGGGAGGGCAGGCGGATGCAGATATACGACAGGCTGGTCTGGGAAGACGACTTTGACTCCTCCGAACTGGACATGTCGAAGTGGAGCTTCAGGACCGGAAACTGGCAGGTGACGCCGGAGGGCGAGCCTGTCGTGCCCGGCTGGGGCAACCAAGAGCTGCAGTACTATACCGACGGCGGCAAAAACATAAGACTTGACGGCAGCTGCCTAAACCTCATCGCCAGGAGAGAGGATTCCCCCGAGCAGTTCGGGCAGAGGTACATGTATACCTCCGCGAGGATAGACACGCGGAACAAGTTTTCGTTCACATACGGGCGCATAGAGTTTCGGGCGAGCTGCCCTGTGGGAGCGGGCCTGTGGCCGGCCGTCTGGATGCTGCCCGAGGGCGAGGAATACGGACCGTGGGCAGCCTCCGGAGAGCTGGACCTGCTCGAGGCCAAGGGACGCCTGCCCGGCAGGATTTTCGGCACGATACACTACGGGGGCGCATATCCGCTCAACACGCATCAGGAATATACCGCCGATCTCCCCCTCGGCGCGGGCATCGACAGCTTCCACGTCTACGAGGTGGTCTGGGAACCCGGCAGCATAACCTGGCTGGTTGACGGCAGAGCTTATGCGGGAACCACCTCCTGGAAGTCCAAGGCGCCCGGTATAAAGCCCCCCGCGCCCTTCGACAAGCCATTTTACCTACTCATAAACCTAGCCGTGGGCGGCTCCTTCGACGAGCAAGCCGCAGGCCGCGTGACGACCGACCTCCCCGCCGAGTTCCGGCTGGACTATATAAGGATATACCAGTAGCGGCGCTGCAGCTTGCGTCAGGGCTCTGAACCGTTGAACAGTTCCGGCTTAGCAGGCCGCAAGGCTCTTAGACGGGTGGCTGGCGCGGATATTTCTGCGGTCAGTGTGCGTTACTGAAGCTGAATATGCTGCGTTATATTGGAAAACGAATTTTTTACTGGCGGCTCATTCTCACGGGTTCAATCGACAAGCACTCTTTGCGTCTTGCCGTTAGTGTCGCTTTCAATACCAAAAAAGTCCGGTATGTGTTTGCACATACCGGACTTTTGCAGGCAGTGTATTTGAAGCGAGTTGTAAAACAAATGCAGTACGAGCTGAGCATGGAGCGCAAACGCTGCAGGTGTTTACAGTCATGTATAATTCTGAGTCTCAACGCAAGCCCATGGAGGCCGTCTGGGGATACTCTTCATCCCAAAAAACAGTTTGCCCCTTCGTACGACCAGAACGGCGGCTACTTCCTTGGCATTGTGGACTATGCCGATCCGAAGCTGCACAGCAACCTTTTCCTCCACCACCGCAAGGTTGCAATGGACACGGACACCAATGTTGACTTTATAGATGATTGGGGAGGTCCCTGGTCAAAAGTCTGGAACAGCACCAAATACGTTGACGACAGGCCAGATACATCTCCATGCTGTGTGCCAACGGCGATGAAGTGGATGCTTCCCCAGAAAAGGATATGCATCGCTACCTTGAACACCTTATGACCGGGCAGAAGCTCTACCCCTTCAACCCCAGCGATAGCACTCTAAGGGTGAACACCGTTAAGATGGTGGACAAGTATATACCTGGCAACGAATATACTTTTTCAATTGAAAGAACTCCGGAATACTATAAGATGTCAGTCTCCTGTGTATTTTTCTACGGCGGGAAACCACCTATGAGCACAAAAAGCACCATCTTCCTTCAGCGAGAAAAGGTACACTTATTCTCGGCATTTCAATCAGGCCACTGAGTAGCTGCATAGCAGCATGACCTACTCCAGCCTGAAGCTGTACTATCCCAAGAACGCATAGCGTTGAGCGCCTGAAATAGTTTATAGTATTTAATTCCCTCCAACCTGAGAGGGCCTGGCAAATGCTGATGCAAATGCCAGGCCCTCATTTTATGCGCTTTGTACGGTTTCCGGATCATCCGATATCGGTTATGGCCTCGTCCGTGTAATATGCGGCTTTGAACTTGAACTTGTCTCCCCGGACAACGGTTCTGTGTATGATCGTCAGGTACTGCTGCTCATAGCAAAACCGTTCGCAGAGCATGCACGGCACATGTGTGGGGATCTGGAGAAGCAGGCGCTCTTTCGCTGTCGGCAGCAGCGGCGAAAGCGTCTCGTATGCGTCCGTGATCTCCATTCCGTAATAGGCCTCAAGGTATGCGTAGAGCGAGCCGTCTTTCAGCACTTCAGGCTTCAGCGCAAGAAAGCGGCTCTGAAGGAGATAGCTGGTTTCAATCATGAGCGGAAAGGTCTCCGCAGAGCGCAGTCTTGTGAGCTTATGCCACCGGGAGCCCGCCGGCGGATGCGCCCTGACTACCT
>CAUAHS010000044.1 GCA_958428885.1 uncultured Eubacteriales bacterium | reverse complement strand
AAGAAGGTGCGAGAACGAGGACGTTATTGCGGCGTTTTTGAGTGAAAACAGCGGCTTTGAGGTGCGGGAAATGCGCACGCTCTGGCCTGATATCGATGATACGGACGGTTTTTTCGTATGCAGGATGGTAAAATAGACATCAAATCCCTGCTGCCTGAGGAGCTCTCGGCGGAGCTTGCCGCGATGGGCGAGCCGGGCTACCGGGCAAAGCAGATCTTCACCTGGCTCGGTCGCGGTGCGGAGAGCTTTGACGAGATGACTAATCTCTCCAAGCAGCTGCGCTCAAAGCTGTCTGAGCGCTTTTTCCTCACACCGCCCAAGGTGCTCAGAAAGCAGGTCTCGGCCGAGGACGGGACGATCAAATACCTCTGGGGTCTCGCGGACGGCAACGCGGTGGAGACCGTCGTCATGCGGTATCACCACGGCAACACGGTGTGCATCTCCACGCAGGTGGGCTGCCGCCAGGGCTGCGCCTTCTGCGCCTCCACCATCGGCGGCCTCATCAGGGGCCTTGAGCCCTCGGAGATGCTCGACGAGGTCATGTTCTCGCAGAAGGAGTCCGGCCTGGCCATCTCGAACATCGTGCTCATGGGCATCGGAGAACCGTTGGACAACTTCGACAACGTCATTAAGTTCCTCAAACTGGTAAATCACCCCGACGGCATGAACATCGGGATGCGCCACATCTCACTTTCCACCTGCGGGCTGACAGAAAAGTTTGACAAACTGGCCGAACTTAATTTACAATTAACTCTGTCCGTTTCCCTGCACGCACCGGACGACGAGACGCGCTCTCGCATCATGCCGGCGAACCGCGGCAGGGGAGTGGAACAGCTCATGGACGCCTGCGAGCGGTATTTTAAAAAGACCGGCAGGCGGATATCCTTTGAGTACGCCATGATAAAGGGCGTGACGGACACACCGCGCCAGGCGCAGCTGCTTGCGGAGCACGCCCGCAGAGTCTGTGCGCACGTGAACCTCATCCCGCTAAACCACGTTGACGAGCGCTCCTTTGAGCCGAGTACGCCGGAGCGGCTTGCGGAGTTCAAGGCGGAGCTCGAGCGCGCGGGCGTGAACGTGACCGTGCGCAGGAAACTCGGGGGCGACATAGACGCCTCCTGCGGCCAGCTGAGGAAGAAGGCGGCCGGTATCAAAGAACCGGGGGACGGACAACATCCGGGGGACGGAACTTAGATGAAGAGCTTTGGCATCACTGACAGGGGAAAAGTCAGGCGCGACAATCAGGACAGCTTCCTCATCGAGCGCATCGATGAGAAGGACTGCCTCATTGCCGTGCTTTGCGACGGCATGGGCGGGGAGAAGGCCGGCAACATCGCCAGCGACCTCGCAGCCAAGACCTATGTCGGCGAGTTAAGTCAAAAGATGAAGATAACGCGGCAGAAGAAGCCGGACGTGAAGGCCATGATGATACAGGCCTGCCACCTTGCGAACCACATGATATACGGCTACTCCTGCTTTGACACGGACTACACCGGCATGGGCACGACAATGGTCTCCGCCGTCTCCGTGGGGGACGACGTCTACGTCCTCAACGTGGGCGACAGCCGGGCCTACCGCATAACCCGCCGGAAAATGGTCCAGATAACGCGGGATCACTCGCTGGTGCAGGACATGGTCGACCGGGGCGAGATAACGCCCGAGCAGGCCCGCACGCACCCGCGGCGGAACGTTATCACCCGCGCTCTCGGTGTGGACGACAACGTCCCCTGCGACATCTTCAAGCCCCGGCTAGCGCGCGGCGACATGCTGCTGCTCTGCTCCGACGGGCTCACGAACATGCTCGAGGACCGCGAGATCTTTGAGCTCTCCAAAGAGAACACCGATCCGCTCTCTCTCGGCCATGCACTGATGGACGAAGCCCTTGACCGAGGTGCGACCGACAATGTAACGATCGTTATCATATCCAAATAACCCGCATATTTTGGAGGCAGCGATGGATACCAACATGGACAAATATCTGGGCACCATGCTCGACGACAGATATGAGATACTCGAAGTCATAGGTACCGGCGGCATGGCGGTGGTTTACAAGGCGATGTGCCATCGCCTCAACCGCTACGTCGCGGTCAAGATACTTCGAGACGAGCTGGCCAATGACGAGGAGTTCCGCAAGCGCTTTCAGACGGAGGCGCAGGCGGTCGCCATGCTCTCTCACCCGAACATAGTCTCCGTCTATGACGTGAGTCACAGCGAAGGCGTGGAATACATCGTCATGGAGCTCATCGAGGGCGTGACCCTCATGCAGTACATGAAGAAAAAGGGCGCCCTTGGGTGGAAGGAGGCCCTGCATTTTGCCGTCCAGATATCCAAGGCCCTGGAGCACGCGCACGAAAAGGGCATAGTCCACCGCGACATAAAGCCCCAGAACATAATGATACTCAAGGACGGCACCATCAAGGTCGCCGACTTCGGCATAGCCGCGCTCGAATCCGCCCAGGAAAAGAAGAGCGACCAGACCGTCGGCTCCGTCCACTACATCGCGCCGGAGCAGGCACGCGGTGAGCAGCCCGACCCCCGCAGCGACATATACTCCCTAGGCGTCGTCATGTACGAGATGCTCACGGGCAAGATGCCCTACGACGGCGACACGGCGGAGCAGGTCGCAATGAAGCACATAACCGGCAACGCCGTCCCGCCCCAGGAGCTCAACCCCGACATCCCGGAGGAGCTGGCCGAGATCACGCTCAAGGCCATGAACGCGGACATCAATGCCAGATACCAGAGCGCGTCGGAACTGCTGCACGACCTGGAGAACTTCCGCAAGCAGCAGGCCGCTGCGAGCATAGGCAGCGGCTCCGACGATGACGTGGAGATCCTTGACGTCATCTCGCCCGACGTGCGCCCGATAGGCAAGTCCGGCGAGCTCAGCAAGGAGAAATACGCCCGCAGAAGGCGCAGGTCCAGGAAGGTAAGCATCCTCTCCGGAGCCTGCGGTGTGCTGGTTTTCCTCATCGCAGTGTTTGTTTTCCTCTGGAACTACTGGCTGCGTGACATTTTCAGCGTTGCGGAGCGCATAAACATCCCCAACTTCGTGGGCGAGAGCTATGAGGACATCGTGAACAGCTCCGAGTTCAAAAAGCTCTTCAACTTCGAGGTCAACTACGCCATCGACCCCGACATCCCCGAGGGCCAGATAATCAGCCAGGAGCCCGAGGCCGACCGCAGCATGATGGTCGTGCCCGAGGGCATAGACGTCAGCCTCACCGTCAGCACCGGTGTGCGCCAGACCGTCATCCCCGACGTGACCAACAAGCACTATCAGGAGGCCACGGTAGAGCTTCAGAACGCCGGATTTATCGTTGAGATCGCCAGCACGGAGGCCTCCGACACTGTGACCGAGGACTACGTCATCTCCACCGACCCCGCCCCGGGCGAGGAGCTGGCAGCGGGTTCCACAGTGTTCCTCACCGTCAGCGCCGGACCGTCCATCAAGGTCGTCACCATGCCCAACCTCGTCGGCTCCACCGAGAAGGACGCCATCGCTAGGATCGAGAGCTCCAACCTCAGCTACGGCGACACCACATATATCCACAGCGACTATGACGAGGGCACCGTCATCCGCCAGAGCATCGACGCTTACAGCGACGTTGAGGAGCACACCCGCATCTTCATCTGGGTGTCCCTGGGCCCGGAGACTACGCCCACGCCCGAACCCACGCCCAGTCCGACGCCTCCCGCCGAGAGCGCCGGTCCTGGCTACTTCTTCGCCGACTGATGCAGGGGGTCATCATAAAGGCCCTCAGCGGCTTCTACTACGTCAAAACCGAAACCGAAACGGTCGAGTGCAGGGCACGAGGCCGTTTTCGGCTGGACGGCTCGTCGCCGCTTGTGGGCGACCGGGTCGAGATATCGCTGGACGCCAACGGCAAGGGCCGGGTGGATAAGCTGCTGCCCCGGAAGAACTTCTTCATCCGGCCTGCGGTGGCCAATATCGACGTGCTCATCGCCGTCGCCTCCGAGGTGAACCCCGTGACGGACCCTTTCCTCATCGACCGGGTCACGGCCTTTGCCGAGCACATCGGCTGCGAGGTCGTCATCTGCATCAACAAGGCCGACGCCGGGCGCCAGGGCCGTCTGCGCGATATCTACGCCACTACCGGCTACCGCGTCATTGAGACCAGCGCCGTGACGGGCGAGGGTATAGACGAGCTGCGTGAGTGCATAAAAGGCAAGGTCTGCGCCTTTTCCGGCAACTCTGGCGTCGGAAAGTCAAGCCTCCTGAACGCGCTGGAACCGGGATTGAAGCTCGAGACCGGCGACGTGAGCGAAAAACTCGGTCGAGGGCGCCACACGACGCGCCACGTTGAAATTTTCCCCGCCGGGGGCGCCTATGTGGCCGACACACCGGGCTTTGCCTCCTTCGACATGGAGCAGCTGCCGCCTATACCCAAGGAGGAGCTGCAGCACTGCTTCCCGGAGTTCGAACCCTACATAGGCCGATGCCGCTTTGACGACTGCGCCCACCTCAAAGAGCCCGGCTGCGCCGTGCGCGAGGCAATGGCCGAGGGAAAGATCCACCCCAGCCGTCACGAGAGCTACGCCAGGCTCTACGAGATATCCGCAAAGTACCGAGAATGGGAAAAGTAACATGAACACCGCCTCCCGCATATAATGCAGTGTGATGCTGCATCTGTGCGCGGGAGGTGGTTTTTTCATGTGCCGGAGGCGGAATAACGGGAACAAGCTGGGCTGCCTTGTCATCCTGGCCGGGGTGCTTATCATCCTCGCGCTGGTGCTGCCGCCGGGGTTCTGGTGGTTCGCGCTGGCGATCGCGCTCATTGGCGGCGGTATATGGCTCATCACGTCGCGATAGGAGGTTGGTCGTATGAGGATAATCGTAATAAAGCTGCCGGCGTGCATATCAAGGCTTCTGCTGCGCCTGCGCGGCGAGTACGAGCCGGAGTAATACATACCGCCCCTGCCGCATAGATTTTACAGAAACTACGGCAGGGGGAGATAGGAAATGGAACTGTCAATGAAGCGCAGCGGCATAGCCTGCTGTGAAAAGGTGTTCGAATATGCCATGCCCGTCGAGCAGGCGGCCGAGACCGTTGTGCCCGACACGATGCCGGACGTGGAGCGCATACTCTGCGCCGAGGGCACCGTCATAATCAGGAGCAAGGAAGTGAACGACGGGCGTGTCAGCGTCACGGCGGGAGTGGCCGCCGCAGTGGTCTACGCCCCGGAGGGCGGCGGAAAGCCCTGCCGCATCAACGCCGTGGTGCCCGTGGAGCTGGAGCTTGACGCCCCCGGCGTGACTCAGGAGAGCATACCCGTCGCCATGCTCAATCTCACGGGCCTGGATGTGCGCATGCTCAATCCGCGCAAGCTCCTTGTGCGCGCCACGCTCTCGGCCCAGATCGAGTGCTACGCTCAGACGGAGATGAGCTTCTGCGACGGGCTCGAGGGCGAGGGAGCCGAGGACGTCGAGGTGCTTACGGACAGCCGCACGATAAGCCCTGTGGTCAGCGTGAAGGAGCGCACCTTCGTCGTGTCGGACGAGTACCGCCTCGCACCGGGCATGCCCGCGATAGGCGAGCTCATCTGGCACGGAGTGGACATATCAACCGGCAGCATACGTGCCGTGGGCTCAAAGGTCGTGTTCAACGGCACAGTGCGAATGTCCGTGCTCTATGAGGCGGCGGAGACCGGTGAGCTGGCCTCCGGGAGCTTTGAAAAGGAATTTTCCCAGATGATAGACACGGGCACGGAGCTTTCAAGCCCGGATTGCAGCATTTACAGCATGCTCACAGCCGAGTACGTGGAGCCCACGACGCTCTCCGGCGGTGAGCGGGGCATCTCTGCGGAGTTTCACCTCGTCTCCCAGGCCGTGTGCACGGACAGCGTGCGCGTGAAGTGCGTCACAGACTGCTACAGCAACAGCCGCGAGCTGGATATCACCAGTGAGGAGACGGAGCTCGGCTGCGTCCAGCGGCGCAGCACCGTGCGCGCCACGGTGCACGAGAGCCTGCCCGCAACGCCCGCGCCGGCGGAGATATGCCGCGTGATGTGCAGGACCGGCACCGCGGTCTGCGAGAGCGGCACGCTCAAGTGCCCTGTGACCGTGACGGTGCTCTATAAGGCTGCCGACGGGCAGTACTATTCCGTGTCCCGGCGGCTTACCTCCGAGGCTCCGGCGGAGCTGGGCGAGAACGAATACGCCGCGCTGGTGCGCGCGAGCTGCACGGACTGCTCGGCTGCTCCCTCAGCCGCCGGGGCGGACGTGAGACTGTTGGTGGACTTTGAGCTGCTTGTGGTCAAGCGCATAACTGTACCGCAGATAGCGTCCGTGGTCTGCGGAGAGGAGCTCGACCCCGGCTGCCTGCCCTCGATAACCGTTGTCCGGGCTGGAGCAGGGGAGAGCCTCTGGGCCCTCGGCAAGCGCTATCGCTCCACAGCAAGGCTCATAGCCGCGCAAAACGGGCTCGCGGACGGCGAGAGCCTCGAGGGGCGGACGCTGCTCATACCCACGGCAAGGCACAAATAGGCAGAAAAACAGCGCGAAGGCGTATCGCTTTCGCGCTGTTTCATATTTCTCTTGCATGAATGGTTGCGTAGTGCTAAAATACATAAGAATACAAAAGCTCAAGGGGTTGTTACGATGTCAGGACATTCCAAGTGGCACAACATACAAAAGACTAAGGGTGCGCAGGACGCCAAGCGCGCGCAGGCCTTCACCAAGATCGCCAGAGAGATGATAGTCGCCGTCAAGGAGGGCGGAAGCGGAGATCCCGCCAACAACTCCCGCCTTGCCGCAGTCATCACCAAGGCCAAGGCCGCGAACATGCCCAACGACAATATAAAGCGCACCATTGAAAAGGCGCTCGGCAGCGGCAACACGGACAATTACGAGTCCATCACCTACGAGGGCTACGGCCCCAGCGGCGTCGCCATAATCGTCGAGGCCATGACCGATAACCGCAACCGAACCGCCTCCGACGTGCGCCACGCCTTCGACAAGAACAACGGCAACATGGGCGCCGCGGGCTGCGTGTCCTGGAGCTTCGACCGCAAGGGCGTCATCGTCATAAACAACGAGGACGGCGACCTGGACGAGGACAAGGTCATGGAGGACGCCCTCGAGGCCGGCGCCGAGGACATAGAGGCCGACGGCGACGTGTTCTCCGTCTCCACCGCGCCCGACGACGTCACCGCCGTTGCGGATTACCTCACCTCCCACGGCTACGAGCTGCTCTCCGCCCAGGTGGAGATGGTCCCGCAGACCTACATCAAGCTCACCGACGAGGGCGATATCAAGAACATGCAGAAGATGCTCGACATGTTCGAGGATAACGACGACGTTCAGAACGTCTGGCACAACTGGGAGCAAGACTAAAACAGCTGAATACAAAAAAGCCCCGGGAACCTTTCGGTTCCCGGGGCTTTTTGTCGTTTCTTATCAATACTGCCGCTCGTAATTGGCCTGTATGGCCTTGATCTCCTTGGTGAGGATGTCGCAGGTGGGGGTGGGGATGCCGACCTTGCGCCCGAACATGGAGATGGCGCCTGTGAGGGAGTCCACCTCGGTCTGACGGTGTGCCTGGGCGTCCTGAGCCATGGAGGGGTAGTAGTCGCCGAGGCCCTTGACTATCCTCGGCATCTCCTCGTGCATGTACTCCCAAATGCCCGGAATGCCCAGCGCCTCGGCCACGTCGCTGGCTTCCTTCCAGACGGACCAGACGAGGGAGACGCCCTCGGGGTCGTCGTAGACTTCCTTTATCTTGAGCCGGAGGACGGCGCAGACGGTGTTGAAACCGCTGTTGGAGGTGGCCTTGCGCCAGACCTTGGGCCTCACGTCGTCGTAGAAGTGGGGCAGCAGGCCGCCGGCGGCGAACTTCTCTTCGAGATACTTGCCGACCTTGTCGGTGAGCTCGTTCTTTACGCAGGGGCCGAAGTACATGTTCTCGGTACCGGCGGAGGGCTTGGCCACGCAGGTGCCTGGCTCGGGCAGCTCCGTGCCCATGTTGCCGCAGCCGAACATGACGCGCTCTTCGGGTATGAGCTTCTTGACGACCTCCTCGTTGCCGAGGCCGTTCTGCAGCGTAACTACAACGGTCTCCGGGCCGACGCAGCACATTGCGCCCTTGAGGGCAAGCTCCGTTATCGTGGCCTTGACCATTATGATGACTATATCGGCCACGCCGACCTCTTCGGCCGAATACGCGGTCTTAAACCCCGTGACATGGAACTCGCCGTCCGGGTTGCGGAATATCATGCCGTCCTTTGCCACCTTGTCCATGTGAGCCTTGTTCGGGTCAACCAGCCAGACCTCCTCGGCTCCGCCCTTTCTGAGGTAGGATGCGAAGACGCTTCCGGCAGCGCCGCTGCCTATCATGGCTATTTTCATCTGTGGTCCTCCTTTACGTGGTAAATTGCTAAATCAAGAATATAACCCATTTGCAAAAAAAGTCAAGAGGTTAAAGGAGATTTATACAAAATTCGATGGCGGTTTTTGCCGTAAACGTAAACTTTATCAAAAAATTAACACGGTAAATCGCGAAAATAATACTTGACATTTTTGCCCTGAACCTTTAGTATTCTGATTATCGCGATGCACCGTAATAAAGTGACCGCGATATGGAGCAAAGCATCCCAACCAAATCAGTTAGGAGGAAACCTTGTATGGAAAAAAGCAAAGCTAAAAAAGGCCTGCCGGTATTCATAGGTGTGGCCGCAGTGTGGATGGGTACTCATTTCGGCCCCGGCGTTGCCAGCGGCACTCAGCTGAATCAGTACTATGTGCGATTTGGTCTGCCCGGCATCTTCGTCACGATCATTGCTATGGGCTTTCTGGGTTATGCTCTCTATTGCTCCATGGAGTTTTCCCGCATCTATAAAGCGTATGACTATCAGTCCTGGGTCGTCAAGCTCTTCGGGAACAAATATGTCGTCATCCTCTTCGACATCTCTTTCCTCGTCACGATACTCACAGCAGCCAGCGGCAGCATGAACGCCGTGGCGGTCCTGCTTGAGGAGAACTTCGGCATCAACTACTGGCTCGGCGTCGCGATAATCATCGTCTGCGCCATGCTGCTGTGCGCATACGGCGCAAAGCTGGTGCGTGCGGCCTCGTCCTACATGATGTTCATAGTCGTGGGTATCCTGCTCGTCATCATGGTGCTGCTCGCCGTGAACGGCGACGGCGACCTCTCCGGCTCCATCGCCAACCAGGCTCAGAACCTCTCCGACGCGGGCAGCGGCAACTGGCTCGGCGCACTCTGGAGCGCCATAATCTACGGCAGCTTCCAGGCCACCATCGTCGCCAACATCGCCTCCGTCGCCGAGGACATCCCCAACCGCCGCGAGTCCAAGAAGGCCGCCATCACCGGCTTCCTGGCCAACACCATCCTGCTCATAGTCCTCTGCATGATGCTCTTCAGCTACACCAACGTCTACGACATCACCAAAGAGGCCCTTCCGTTCTACTCCCTGCTCCAGCGCCTCGGCTACGACTGGCTGACCGTCGTGTACATAATCATCGTCTTCATCGCCGTCCTCAGCACGGTCGTCGGCTTCGCCTTCGCGGGCGTCGCGCGCTTCAGCAAGTACTACCAGCCCAAGGAGGGCAAGAAGAGCTCCCTGCGCGATGCGATATTCGTCGGCGTAATGCTCATCGCCTGCGCCCTGGTCTCCAAGCTCGGCATCATGGTCCTCGTCTCCGAGGGCTACAAGATCCTCGGATACCTGAACCTGCCCATCATTGTCCTGCCCGCGATCAT
>CAUAHS010000043.1 GCA_958428885.1 uncultured Eubacteriales bacterium | reverse complement strand
GCGCGTCGTAGAGCGAGCAGGCGTTTTTCGCCGCGTACTCGCGCAAAAACTCCATGCGCCACCGACCGAGGTTCCGCCTCGGCACGTTGGCCACGCGCATAAAGGAGAGGTCGTCGCGGTATGCGATGAGGCGGAGGTACGACAGAGCGTCCTTGACCTCGGCACGCGAGAAAAACTGTACGCCGCTGTATATGACGTAGGGCAGCTTGAGGCGGATGAAAACCTCCTCGATGGTGCGAGTGACATAGTGAGCGCGGTAGAGCAGCGTCATGTCGCGGTAGGGCACGCCCTTGTCATGCAGGGCTATTATGCGCTCGGCTATGCGCCCGGCCTCGTCCTCGGGGCTCTCGCAGTGCATCCACACCACCGGTGCGCCGGAGGGCAGGGTGGGCGTGAGCTCCTTTTTCATGCGGCTGCGGTTTTGCGCTATGAGCGAGTTCGCCGCAGCCAGAATCTCGGGCGTGGAGCGGTAGTTTAGCATCATCATTATGGTCCGCGTGCCGGGGAATTCCTTATCGAAGTCGAGCAGGTATTTCACGCTCGCACCCCGCCAGGTGTAGATGGTCTGGTCCGGGTCGCCGACGATGAAGAGATTTTTGTGATAGCCGCAGAGCGCGCGCATGAGCCGGTATTGCGGCTTGTCGATGTCCTGAAACTCGTCAACCATTATGTATTGCAGCCGCTCCTGCCACTTCCGGCGTATCTCCCTGTCCTGCTGGAAGATGTAGAGCGTGAAGAAGATGAGGTCGTTGTAGTCGAGTCCGAAGCACTTCTTCTCCTCGTAGAGATAGCCGTAGAAGATGATGTCGCGCGTGGAGACGGCGTCGAGATACTTGCGGTGCAGCGTCTCGAGGTCCATGTCTATCATGTCGAGATAGTATTCCGGGGCCTCGATGCCCTTGCGTATCTCTATCATGTCCCGCGCGTCGGAGTAGGTCATGTGCCGGAGCGTGAGACCGCGCTCCTCGTATATGCGCGCGAGCATGGCGTCGATGTCCGCGTTGTCGAGGACGAGGAAGCTCTTCGGGTACTGCACGGCGTGGCTGTCCTCCTGCAATACGGTGACGCAGAAGCTGTGGAAGGTGCAGATGTGGCCCGTATCGCTGTCGCCGGTCAGGGCGCGGATACGCTGACGCATCTCGGCGGCGGACTTGTTGGTGAAGGTCACGCAGAGTATGCTGCCCGGCGTGACGCCCAGCTCATTGACGAGATAGGCAAAACGGCGTGCCAGCGCCCGGGTCTTGCCCGAACCTGCGCCGGCCACGACGCGGATATAGCCCTCCGTCGAGGCCACCGCCTCGCGCTGTGCGCTGTTGAGTCCCTCGAATATGTCCAAGTCCTCGCCCCCTTTACCTAAGTATACCACCGCCCCGGCCACCTTGCCAACCCGGCCGGGAAAACGAGAGGGGGAGACCCTTTTTAAGAGTTTCCCCCTCCGGTTTTTCTCCGCCTGATCCGGCGGAAGCTTTTGCATTTCGCTTATTCGCGGCTGTCCTGGACAGCCATGGCGGCGCAGAGCATCTCTGCGGCGTCGGCACGGGTCAGGGTATCGGTGTAGCGCGCGGACATGGTCAGCACGCCGCAGGCGGTGAGGTTTGCCGTGGCCTGGCTGGCCCAGGCGGGCACGGCGCTGTCAAAGGCCGCCGTGGGCACGTCCGTGGCGCCCAGGACGTTGTTGAGCATGACCGCCGCCTCCTGCACCGTGATGGAGTCCTCGGCGTTGAACACGGTGCTGCCGTCGGACTCAGTGCCGCTTATGACGCCGTCCATCAGCGCCGTGGCGACATAGCGCTTCTGCCAGACGGGGATGGCCTCGTCGTCGGCAAAGCCCGTGGCGGCAACGGCTGTCAGCAGATCCTCGCCGCCGAGCTCCATGCACATGGCCAGGAACTCACCGCGCGTGACCTCGCGGTCGGGCTCAAAGACGTAGCTCCCGCCCAGCTGCTGGCCGACGAAGATGCCCTCCTCCGCCAGCACTGTGGCGGCATAGCCGCTCGGGTCGCCGGTGAGGTCGGAGTAGGTCGTGCTGGTCTTCTGCTTTTCGATGCGGATGATCACGGTCGCCTCCTGGGAGCTGTTGCCCGAGGCGTCCATGGCCTTGTAGCCGAAGTAGTCACGACCCCTGCGGTTCGTGTCCGGCGTGTAGACAAAGCGGCCGTCGTCGGTGAGCTCTATCTCGCCCTTGGTCGGCTCGGTGGTGATCTGGAAGGTCAGCGTGTCGCCGTCCGGGTCGACCGCTGTGAGGCGTCCGCCGACGGAGACGTTGCGGTAGGTGGTGAGCTCCATGTTCTGCGCCACGGGCGCATTGCCCTCGGCACGGGCGGGTATGACCGGCGCAAACGCCGTGAGCGCCACAGCCGCCAGCAGCAGGACCGCACAGAGCGTAAGCCCCTTGCGTGTGTACATAAAAAATTCCTCCTGTGCATGAAAATGTGTCCTTATTTTGCACAGGAGGAAATGTTTTATTCTCTTGTATATCAATTACTCAGCCGCACAGGCCGGGAATGATTTCCGCGAGCGCGGCGGCAAGGGAGCGGCAGCCCTTGCGCGTGAGGTGCAGGCAGTCCACGCGGTTGAGCTCCGAGACAGGTCCGGCGTCGAAGAAGGCGCAGCCGAGGCGTTTTGCGCTCTTCTCATAGAGTCCGGCGAGGGCGAGGGACTTCTCCCGGGCGCCGGGACCGAACTCGGGGAAACTCTCCGTGTCAACATAGCCCGCGTCGATGGGCGGCGGGGCGACGACAAGGATGTTCGGGCCCTTTTCCGTCCAGCAGGGCGTGTTCTGAGCGCGGCAGACGAGGTATTCCATGCCCGCGCAGATGCGCTCCGCCGTGGCGCCGTACCACTCCTTGGTGTCGTTCGTGCCCAGCATGAGGATGAGCAGGTCCACCGGCTTGTGGCTCATCAGGCAGGGCTGGATATATCCGGCGCCGGTCCAGCCGCAGCGGTAAGGGTCCTCGAAAACAGTGGTGCGGCCGTTTAGGCCCTCCTCTATTATAAGGTACTCCTCACCGAGCGCCTTTTGCAGCAGCATCGGCCAGCGGGAGGCCTCCGAATAGCGCATGGCGCCGCCGGGCTGGAGCACGCCGTCAAAGTCGGCGGCGTCGCCGCAGTAGCCGTGGGTGTTGGAGTCGCCGAAGCAGACGATGTGTTTTCTGTTCATTTGAGCTCGGGCAGGGATGCGGCGGCGGCGGACTGGCCCACGCGGCGGAACTTCTCGTCCGGCAGGGACGGGAAGATGTTCCCGGCGAGCTCAGGGTACTCGTCCGCGAGGACCGCCTTGCACTGCTCGAGCACGAGGTCGCCGCCCTTGCCGGACATGACACGTCCGAGCAGCAGCACGTGCTTGAAGGCGTAGAAGTCGTAGTAGAGCGCCAGGGCGTGGGCGAGATAGGTGCCGATGCTGCGGTAGACGGCTTCGGCGCGCTCGTCGCCGTTTTCCATGAGGCCCTGGACCACCTTCAGCTTCTCGGCGGGAGAGAGGCTCTCGTCGAGCTCTATGCCCGCTGCGGGGGCGAGCTTGATGACGCCGTCCTGGGAGAAGTACTTGACGCCGCAGCCGATGTCGCCGGACCACTCGTCGGCCATCGCCTCCGGGTTGGCGTCCACGGGCATGAAGGCGAGCTCGTTGAGCCAGCCGGTGACGCAGCCGTTGGCGTCCACGTAGCCGACGGCCTCACTGGTGCCCATGGCGATGCCGAGGACGTTGTTGTCGTCCAGGCTCATGGCGCCCGCGAGGGCGGTGACGTCGCCGTCGTTCGCCACGACCAGGGGCACGTCGCCTATCTCCTTGGCCGCACGGATGTAGATGTCCTTGACCTTCTTGTCGAACTCGTCCTTCGGCACCTTCAGGAACAGGGAGGCGACCATGGCGCGGTTTTCAATGTAGATGCCGGCGGAGGAGACGCCGATGGCGTCCACGCGCGGCATGTGGGCGGCGGCGGACTTGAAGGCGTCCACGATGCCCTGGAAGTGGTAGTCAGGGTCGGAGTTGGTCTTGGGGAACCAGACAACCTCCTCGGAGAACACGCTCTCGCCGTCGATGACCGCGGAGACCTTGCGGTCGGAGCCGCCGGCGTCGAAACCTATGCGGCAGCCCTCGAGGTGGCGGCCTATGGCCTGGGGGTTCGAGCGTTCGGCGGGGAGTTCGGCGCAGGAGACGACCTCGAAGGGGCGCTCATAGACGCCGGCCATGAAGTCCTGGTCGAAGGCACGGCTGCCCTCGGGCGTGTAGGCCTCACGGATGTACTCATAGATGCCCTCGTCGCCGGAGATGTAGACCTTCCAGCCGCCGTAGAGCCAGAGCATGGTCTTTACCATGCGGTCGGCGTAGTATTTGTCCGCAGCCTCAAAGCCGGGGGTGCCGTGGATGAAGGTGCGCAGCACGGCGACCTCGCCGCCCGCGCGCTCAACGGCGATGCCGAGCGGCTTTTTTGCGCCCTCGAGGAAGGCGGCGTTGAACTTGTGCAGCGGGATGTACTTCGGGTCGAGCTCGGGGACGTTTTTGACGTTTACATTTATTCCAAGATGCTCCATGACAGATCTGCCTCCTGAAAAATTATCCTTATGCACATATTAGCACGAACTTCGCCGCCTGTCGAGGATTGCCCGTCCGAAGAATTGGTGCTATAATCCGTTTGTGCATACAGGAAATGCGCAGAAAAATATCGTTATTAAAAAATTTTTTCCGGGCGTGCAATAAATCAGGATCGCCATGCATTGTTATGGCAGAACGGGAGGAAGTCATGCTGCTCATGCTGACAGCCTTTGGTTCGCCGCTCACGGCGGCGGAGGCGGAACATATCGACAGGTGTATCGCGGAAATGAGCCGCGGGGACACCGGGGCGTTGGCCAAGGTCTATGAGAGGACCCACGCTGCGCTGTACGGTTTTTCGCTCTTTCTCCTGAAGAACCCGCAGGACGCGGAGGACGCGGTGCAGGAGACCTTCGTAAAGGCCTTCCAGTCGGCAGCGCAGTACCGCTCCCAGGGCAAGCCGATGGCCTGGCTCATGACCATAGCGCGGAACGAGGCGCTGCAGCTCCTGCGTGAGCGCCGCCGCACCGTGGCCATGACACCGGAGGACTGGCAGGAGCAGTTTTCCGACAGGCCGGACTTCTCCCAGGAGGACCTGCTGACGCTCAGAGCCCTGCTCGAGACCCTCTCCGACGAGGAGAGACAGATAGTCTCCCTCCACGCGCTGGGCGGCCTCAAGCACCGCGAGATTGCGGCCATGCTCGACCTTGCCCTCCCCACCGTCCTGAGCAAATACCACCGCGCCATGAAAAAACTCGGAAAAGCAGCAGAGGAGGCGGAATGATGGATAACGAGAAGATAGAAGCACGCATTCGCCGCCTTGCCGAGCACACGGCTCCGGACCAGCTCTCCGGTATCCTCGAAGCCTGCGAAGCCCGGAAAGGAAATGTAATAACGATGAACGAAGTCAAGAAGAAGAAAAATCGCTTTCTCCCCATAGCCGTCGCCGCCGCCCTCGTGCTGGTGTGCCTCGGCGGATATCTCGGACTGAGCTATGCAAACCGCGCCGACCTGCCCGCTGAGTACAGCGTCGCCTCGGTCATAACCCTGGACGTGAACCCCAGCCTCAACATCGTCATGGACGAGAGCGACAAGGTCCTCGAGGTCCAGCCCCTCAACGACGACGCCAAAACCGTCATCGGCGATATGGACTTTGCGGGCTCTAGCCTCGAAGTCACGGTCAACGCCCTCATCGGCTCCATGCTCATGAACGGCTACCTCGACGACATCCGCAACTCCATCCTCGTCTCCGTCGAAAACGGCGACGCGGCGAAGGCCGAGAGCCTTCAGCAGCAGGTAAGCGCCATGATAAGCAGCGCCATGGGCGACGGCGGCTTTGAGGCGGCGGTCCTCACCCAGACCGTCACCGCCACGAGCGAGACGACCGCCCTTGCCCAGCAGTACGGCATCTCCGAGGGCAAGGCCGAGCTCATACTCAAGGTCTGCGCCGCCGACCCGACCCTCACGACCGAGTCCCTGGCGCCTCTCTCCGTCAACGACATCACCCTCATCGCCAACTCCCGAGGACTCAGCGACTCCACCGTCTGCCAGACCGGCACCGCCAGCTCCAAGGCTTACATCAGCGCCGACGACGCCAAGGCTGCCGCCTATGCCCACGCGGGCGTCAGCGCCAGCGACGTGACCTTTGTCAAGACCGACTTCGACAGCGAGCACGGCGTCATGGTATATGAGGTCGAGTTCTACGCGGGCAATGTCGAGTACGAGTACGACATCAACGCCCAGACCGGCGAGGTCGTCAAGTATGAGCAGCAGAACACCGGCGCCTCCGCCCCCGTGACCAACGTCAGCGGAGACTACATCGGCGAGACCGCCGCAAAGGAGGCTGCGCTCAGCCACGCGGGCGTCAGCGAGGCGGACGTGTGCTGGCTCCAGGCCGACTTTGACCGCGACGACGGCGTGTACGTCTACGAGCTCGAGTTCGCCGCAAACGGTGTGAAGTACGACTACAACGTCAACGCCCTGACCGGCGATATCGTGAAGTTCGAGCAGGAGCAGACCGGCAACCTCGCCGGCAACGGCAACGGCAACTCCGGCGCCAACTCGGGCACCGGCACCAACGCCGGCACCGGCAATCAGTACGGCAACGGCTCCGGCAGCGCCAACACCACCGACTTCATCGGTGAGGCCGCCGCAAAGTCCGCCGCCCTCTCCAACGCCGGCGTCTCCGAGAGCGAAATCACCCACTTCAAGTGCGAGCTCGACCGCGACCACGGCAGCTACAAGTACGAGATAGAGTTCGACGTGGGCCGCATGGAGTATGAATACGAGGTGGACGCCTACACCGGCGCCATCCTCAAGGCCGAGCACGACTACGACGACTGAAATAACAGACAACCAAAGCCCTGCCTGTGCAAAAAATTGCCCGGGCAGGGCATTTTTATCCCCCGGGGGGGCTTGCGAAGAATTTGACGAGCCTATACAATGGTCACAGCACCAGGGTACCCGGAAAGGATTCTCATATGAAAATACTCAAGAAAACCGCCGCATTCCTTCTGGCGGCAGCCGTTGCGCTGTCTCTCTGCGCCTGCGGACAGGCTCCGGCCAAGGAGACGCCCGAGACCACGGGCAAGGAAATGGAAACGAGAACGATCACCGACGCGCTGGGCAGGGAAGTCACCGTCCCGGCCGCCGTCGAGAAGATAGTCCCCCTCGGCAACACCCCGAGGATGATAAGCTACCTCGGCCTTGCGGGCAAGGTCGTGGGCATAGGCGACTGTGAGAGGGCGAAGAGCCCGCTGCAGGCCTACGCCTACGTGAACCGCGAGCTGTGGAAGGACCTGCCCATAGTCGGCTCCGACAGCATGGGCGAGACGAGCTATTACCCCGAAGAGCTCATCCAGACGGCGCCGGACGTCATCGTCTGCACCTACGGTCTCGACACCGTGCAGGACATCGAGCGGCAGACCGGTCTGCCCGTCGTCGCCGTGACGGACGCCAGCCTGTTCACGCCCGAGTACGAGGACAGCCTGCGCATTCTCGGCGAGGTCTGCGGTGTGAGCGAGAGGGCGGAGGCTGTGGTGGAGTTCATCAACAGCTGCATCTCCGACCTCAGGACCCGGACGGAGAACATACCCGACGACGACAAGCCCAGCATCCTCGCCGCCGCGGCGACGTTCAAGGGCAGTCACGGCATCGAGGGCGTGTACTCGAACTACGCCGTGTTCGACGTAATCTCGGTGAACGATGTCACCCGGAACATGACCGACACGGGCGTAGCCGGCGGCCTGCTCGTGGACAAGGAGCAGATCCTCACCTGGGACGCGGACCTCATCTTCCTCGATTACAGCGGCGTTGAGCTGGTGCGTCAGGATATGGCCGAGAACCCGGATTTCTACACCCAGCTCAAGGCGTTCCGGAACGGGGACGTGTACCAGTGCCCCAACTCGACCTGGCACTGGTCGAATGTGGAGATACCGCTCGTCAGCGCCTACTACATGGGCTCTCTGCTCTATCCTGAGGCGTTTGCGGACGTGGATTTCGAGGCTAAGGCGTCGGAGATATTTGAATTTTTCCTCGGCCAGCCGGACTATCTGAACACCCTGGCCGAAGCCGGCGCAGGATATATGAAACTCGATTTGGAAGGTTGACGGATGCAGAAAGAGAAGGGTACGCAGCTTGAAATATACGGCCGCTTCGTGCGCAGAAAGCGTGCTGCGCTCATCATAGCGGCGCTGGCGGCGATAGTAGCGGCGGTGTTCTCGGCGGGGGTGGGCTCCATCAGCATCTCCGCCTGGGAGATAGTCAAGACCATCTTCGGCGCGGGAGACCCGCAGCAGAACACGGTCATCTGGGGCATACGCCTGCCCAGGGTCACGGCTGCGATACTGGTGGGCGCGATGCTCGCGTCGTCCGGTGCGGTCATGCAGTGCGTGCTGCACAACCCGCTCGCCTCGGCCTCCACGCTCGGCGTCTCGCAGGGCGCTGCCTTCGGCGCTGCGGTGGGCATCATCGTGTTCGGCGGCGGCGTTGTGAACTCCGCTTCGGCCTCCACGGCGGTGACGGTCAATAATCCCTACATAGTCACGCTCTGCGCCTTCATCTGCGGCTCGTTCTCCACAGCCGTGATAATCGCCATCTCCCGCTTCAAAAGCGACATTGGCCCCGGAGGGCTGGTGCTCGCGGGCGTGGCGTTAAGCTCGCTCTTCTCCGGCGGCAGCACGCTGCTGCAATACTTCGCCGACGAGCAGAAGCTCGGCGCCGTCGTGTTCTGGACCTTCGGCAACCTCGGCAACGCCAACTGGACCGAGCTAGCCGTCCTCGCCGCCATCTTCGCGGCATCCATGGTGTATTTCCTCCTCAACCGCTGGAACTACAACGCCATGGAATCGGGCGGGGACACGGCAAAGAGTCTCGGCGTGAACACCAGGGCGGTCATGCTCGTGAGCATGGGCGTGTGCTCGCTCTCGGCGGCGGTTGCGGTGTCCTTCGTCGGCATCATCAGCTTCGTCGGCCTGGTTGCGCCGCACATCATGCGCAGGTTCGTCGGCAACGATTACAGATACCTTGTCCCGTCCTCCGCCGTGGCCGGCGCGCTACTGCTCATCCTAGCGGACACCTTCGGCAAATGGGTCATAGCCCCCGTGGTGCTGCCCATAGGAGCCATAACCTGCTTCCTCGGCGCACCGCTGTTCCTGATACTGCTCTTCAGGGGAGGCAAGACCTATGGTTAATGTGAAAGACCTCAGCTACGCCTACAACAAGACCGCGGGCGACGTGCTCAGCCGCATAAGCTTCGACGTGGAGGACGGCAAATGCATCGCCATCCTCGGCAACAACGGCGCCGGAAAATCCACGCTCATCAAGTGCATAGACCGCATCTGTCCCGCCCGCGAGGGCGTGGTCATGGTCGAGGGCGAGAACGTCTACAAGATGACCGGCAGCGAGATGGCGCAGAAGATAGCCTATGTGCCGCAGAACAGCGGCGCCGTGAACATGACGGTGTTCGACGCCGTGCTGCTCGGACGCAAACCCTACATCAAGTGGGACGTGACGAGCGAGGACCGCGAGATCGCCGCCTCGGTCATACACAGCCTGGGCCTTGACGACTATGTCCTGCGCAGCGTGGCGGAGCTCTCCGGCGGCGAGGCGCAGAAGGTCATGCTGGCTCGGGCGCTGGCTCAGGAGCCGAAGCTGCTGCTGCTCGACGAGCCCACCAGCAACCTGGACCCTCGCAACCAGCACGAGGCTCTGCGCACCGTGCGCCGGGTCGCCAAGGAGCGGAACATCAGCGTCTGCATCATCCTCCACGACCTGAACCTCGCCATCCGCTACTGCGACCGTTTCCTCTTCCTAAAGGACT
>CAUAHS010000042.1 GCA_958428885.1 uncultured Eubacteriales bacterium | reverse complement strand
ATGAGGCGGTTGTCGCAATAGATGGGGCTCTTTATGCCGCTGGCCCAGGTGAAGGGCTCCTCCGGGCGCAGAAATACCGCGCCTATGGCGAGCAGACCGCGCGCCACGCGCTCCCTCATATCGTTCATGCTCTGGCACCTCCCATGAATTCATTGACACAGCGCCGCCATGCCGCGACGGGGTCCTCCGCACCTGTGATGGGGCGGCCCACGACGATGTAGTCGGAGCCGAGCTCACCCGCGCGCTCCGGCGTAGTGACGCGCACCTGATCGCCCTTGTCGCCGCCGGCAAAGCGCACGCCCGGCGTGACGGTCAGGAAGGAGGCGCCGCAGCGCTCGTGCACCGCGCCAGCCTCGAGCGGGGAGCAGACCACGCCGTCGAGTCCGGAGCGCATCGCGTTCTCCGCGTACTCGAGGCAGACCTCGGCGAGGGGCTTTTCGATGAGCAGCTCGCGGTGCATCCGCTCCTCGCTGGTGGAGGTGAGCTGGGTCACGGCGATGAGCAGGGGCCGCTTTCCATCCGGCCCGGTCAGGCCATCAAGCGCCGCCGTCATCATCTCCGCCGTGCCGAAGGCGTGGAGGTTTATCATGTCAGCGCCCGTGCCGCGCAAAACGGACATCGCGCGCTTGACCGTGTTCGGTATGTCGCAGAGTTTGAGGTCGAGGAAGATGCTGTGCCCGCGGGCCTTTATCTCCCTGACTATATCCGGCCCCTCGGCGTAGAAGAGCTCCATGCCGATCTTCACATACGGTCTCTCGTCGCCGAAGCGGTCGAGAAAGGCCAGCGTGCACTCCCTTGTCGGGAAGTCGCAGGCGATTATTACGTCCTTAGCCATTGTGTGCTCCTCCTGTTATATCTTGAAGATTGTCGATCCCGTATTTGGCCATCGCCGCGGGCAGGGCGGCGATGATGTCCCGCGTGGCGTAGGGGTTTGCGAGGTTCGCCGCACCGACGCCGACGGCTGTGGCGCCAGCGAGCATCATCTCGATGACGTCCTCGGCCGAGCTCACTCCGCCCATGCCGACGATGGGTATGCTCACGGCCTCATACACCTGCCAGACCATGCGCAGCGCCACAGGGAACACGGCGGGTCCCGAGAGCCCGCCAGTGACGTTCCTGAGTATGGGCCGACGGGCAGCCGGGTCTATACGCATCGCGAGCAGCGTGTTGATGAGCGAGAGACCGTCGGCGCCCGCGTTTTCGCAGGCGGCGGCTATGGAGACGATGTCCGTGACGTTGGGCGTGAGCTTCACGATGACGGGCTTTGTCACCGCCGCCTTCACCTCGCGCGTGACCTCGGCGGCGCCCTCGCAGGTGGTGCCGAAGCCCATGCCGCCGCCGTGGACGTTGGGGCAGCTGATGTTTATCTCGAGCCAGCCGACCTCGGGGCAGCGGTCGAGCTTTGCGGCCACCTCGACGTACTCGTCCACGGAAAAGCCGCAGACGTTCGCCATGACCGGCTTGTGAAAGACCTCCCGCAGCCTGGGCAGCTCACGGGCGATGACGGCGTCCACGCCGGGGTTTTGCAGTCCCACGGAGTTGAGCATGCCGCCCGCCGCCTCGGCAATCCGGGGACCGGGGTTGCCGAAACGCGGTTCCCTGGTAGTGCCCTTGAATGAAAAGGTACCTAAACAATTTATGTCGTAGAATGCCGCAAACTCAGCGCCGTAGCCGAAGGTGCCGGAGGCGGGAATGACGGGATTCGCCAGCTCTATGCCGCAGAGCTTCACAGTCGTATTCACCAGCGCACCTCCCCGGAAGCGAACACCGGTCCGTCCTTGCAGACGCGTTTGGGGCCGTTCGCCGTCTCTATCGTGCAGCCCATGCAGGCGCCGAAGCCGCAGCCCATCCTCGCCTCAAGCGAGAACTGCGCGGGCGCTGAGCTCTTCTCATCGATCGCCCGGAGCATGGGCAGAGGCCCGCAGGCGTAGACGGCGCTGCATTCTTCGCTCAGCGCCTCCGTGACGAGTCCGCGCTCACCGTGGGAGCCGTCAGCCGTGAACACCCGCACCTCGCCGCACACCTCGCGGAACTCGCGCTCGAAGAACACCTCTCCGGCCGAGCCGAAGCCGAGCGCCGCTGACGGCCTTATGCCCAGCTTCGCAAACTCCCGCGCGAGATAGAGCATCGGCGGTACGCCGCTGCCCCCGCCGAGCAGGAGGGGAGACTCTCCGGACTTTGTGAGGTCAAAGCCGTTGCCGAGCCCGGTGAGCAGTTCGAGTTCCGCTCCGGGCTCGAGGCTGAGCAGCGTTTCCGTACCCCGCCCCGCGAGCTTGACGACGATGGTCAGCTCGTCTACCTCGCAGCCGCAGACGGAGAAGGGCCGCCGCAGGAAGAAGCCGGGCACCGCCGCCTCGACAAAGCGTCCCGGTCCGCCGGCACCTTCTGTGTCGCCGTGGAGCCGCATCACGCGCACGTTCGGCGCGGCGAACTCGGCCTCCGCAAGCTGGAACATGACCTTTTTCAAGCGCGCCACACCTCCCGGCCCTTGCAGATATTGAGCACGCAGCGCCCACGTACCTCCCGGCCTGCAAAGGGCGTGGACTTGCCCTGGGAGACGAAGGTGTCCGGGTCTATCGTATAGCTGCTTTTTGTGTCAAACACGGCGAGGCTCGCCGGCCTCCCGACCTCGATGCCGCAGTCTATGCCGAAACGGCCGGCCGGAGCCGTGCTCATGAGCTCGATGAGCCGCTCGCGGCTTATTATGCCGGGCTCCACAAGGCCCGTCCAGAGCATGGGGAAGGCCGTTTCAAGACCCGTTATGCCGAAGGCGCTGCCCTCGAGCCCGCGCGACTTCTCCTCCGCCGAGTGCGGGGCGTGGTCGGTGGCTATCATGTCTATCGTCCCGTCGAGCAGCGCGTCGACGAGCGCGCGGCGGTCGGCCTCGGAGCGGAGCGGCGGGTTCATCTTGAAGCGCCCGTCCTCCTGGAGGTCGGCATCCGAGAGCAGCAGGTAGTGCGGTCCGGTCTCGCAGCTGATGTCGAGCCCCTCGGCCTTGGCGCGGCGGATGACCTCAGCGCTCTCCTTGGTCGAGATGTGGCAGACGTGGTAGGCGCAGCCGGTCTCGCGCACGAGCTCGGCGTCCCTAGCGATGGGGCCCCACTCGGACTCGGAGCAGATGCCCCGGTGCCCGTGGGCGCGGGCATAGTCCCCGTCGTGGATATAGCCGCCGCGCAGGAGGGAGTTGTCCTCGCAGTGGGCGGCAATGGGCTTGCCGAGCCGCTTTGCCTCGAGCATGGCCGCACGCATCAGCTCCGGCGACTGCACGCCGTGCCCGTCGTCCGAAAAGCCGCAGACGTAAGGGGCCATCGCCGCCATGTCCGCTAGTTCCGCACCGCGCTCGCCCCGCGTTATCGCCCCGTAGGGCAGGACGTCAATGACGGCGTCACGCTCTATTATGTCCAGCTCCCGCGAGAGCGTCGCCGCGTCCTCCGGCACGGGGTTGAGGTTCGGCATGGCGCAGACCGCCGAATAGCCCGCCCTCGCCGCTGCCTCGGTGCCGGACTTTATCGTCTCCTTATAAGAAAAACCCGGCTCTCGAAGATGTACATGCACATCTACAAGACCGGGAACAACGAGACAATTATCAAAATTATAAACACTTACGCCCTCACCGGGGACGATACCGGGCTGGATACGGGTGACGATGCCGTCCAGAACCTCGACGTCGGCGGAAACAAAGCCCCCCTGACGAAAGACCTCGCAGCCCTTTATGACGATGCCGCCCACCAGAAGAACCCCCTTTCGGACACGCTAAGAGCCCGCCGAGAGCGCGGGCTCAAACTTTTTCATTATCTTACGCCAAAGCTGAAATTTTGTCAACGCCCAAAGCCCAAAATCGCCCCTTCGCGCAGTATTCCGGCCATTTGCGCGCAATTCCCGGCAGTTTGTACAAAATCAGCCTGTCAAAGGGGAACAACAGGCCTTATAGGGACGTCAAAAATGGAAAAAGGAGGTGGGGCCCATGCGCAGATACGCGGCCTTGCTGCTCTTGGCGGCGCTGCTGCTGACCGGCTGCGGCGCATCCGGGACCGAGCCCGCCCGGGAGACCGCGGCGGACGGCAGGACGCTGCTCACGATGGGCGTGCTCAGTACGGGCTCGGAGGCCCGGCAGTTCGCGAGCCTCTTCAACGCCCGGAGCGAGAAATACAAAATAGAGGTGACGGAGTACAGCTACGGCGCCGCCGCGGGCAGGACGCCGGACGATCTCATAATGCAGCTGGCCGAGGGCGAGGGCCCGGACCTGCTCGCCACGACGGGCACGGATTTCAACAGTTTTGAGTGCTCGCTGGTATTCGTGGAGCTGGGGCCGCTGCTGGATGAGTTTGCAGATGAGCTCGTCCCCGGCGTGTACGAGGCGCTGAAGGGCCAGCACGGCATATACGGCCTGCCCACGGGCTTCGGCGTCTGGACCTTCATCACCTCGCCCAGCCTGGTGGGCGGGCAAGAGAGCCTGACGATGGACGAGGCCAGGCAATATGCCGCCGCGCTGGGAGAGGGCGCCGCAGTGTTCGACAAGTGGCTGACCCGCTCCGAGTTTTTCAAGCGTGTGCTCGGTTTCTCCGCCGGCAGCTTCATCGACTGGGAGACCTATACCTGCAGCTTTGACAGCGAGGGCTTCCTGGACCTGCTGGAGCTCTGCCTGGAGCAGCGCGCGGACGACTCGCCTTTCCCCGAAGAGGACCTGCGCCTGCTGCACAGCTGGCTGCTCACCGCGCTGGGCTGGTTCGGCGGCGGGCTGCAAAAGGGCGGAGACTACTGTTTCATGGGCTTTCCCTCGGACGAGCCCGGGCCCAAGGGCTGGCTGACCACCGACGGCCAGGTATTTTGTGCTGTCGCCTCGGGCGACGCCGAGGGAGCCATGGAGTTCCTGCGCTTCGTCCTGAGCCCTGAGGCGCAGGAGCTCGTTGAGAGCTTCCCTGTGCTGCAAAGCGAGCTCGACCGCCGCACGGACACGGCCGTACTGACCCAGCTCATGTCCGAGGACGACGCGGCGAAGCTGGAGGGGCTCCTGGGCTCCGGGCTGCGCAGCTCCGACGTGCCGAACGAGATATATTTCATCCTGACCGAGGAGGCCCAGGCCTGCTTTGCCGGGGACTGCACCCCCGCCGAGGCCGCAGCGAGGATGCAGGACCGGGTCTCGACCTACTTGGCCGAGCGCAGCTGAAAAGACCGCCGCCACGAAATGTGGCGGCGGTTTTTGCCTTGGTTCAGAGCTCCAGAAAGCGCTCCTCGCTCCTGCCTAACTTGGCGTAGAGCAGCAGGCAGGCGATGAGCAGCAGAGCGGCGCAGATGCCGAGATAGACGGTCATGCCGACGACGTCGCTGAGCAGAAACACATAGAGCAGCGTCGGCGCGGCCAGGATGCCCCAGGACGAGAACAGACAAATGGTGACGCTCATGCTGTTCTTGACGACGTTGACCTCGTTTATATAGTCGAACTTGGGGAAGCGGAGGTTTATCACCACGCCGTAGAGCGAGATGAACACCGCCACGATCGCGGGTATGAGCACGACGAGCAGCCGCTCAAGAGCCGTGAAGGGCAGGGCTATCGCCACGCAGACCGAGGCGATGATCGTCGCGGGCAGGGCGATGACGACGTTGAGCAGCACCTTCGACATGAGTATAGTCCGCACGGGCACGGGTATGGTCTTTGGTATCCACAGGCTCTTGCCCTCCAGGGAGATGGTGGCGGCGGAGATGTAGTCCATCGCGCCCATAAAGGAGAGCGCCAGCACCGCTATGCCCGCGAGTGAGCCCCCAGGGAGCAGACCGAGCGTGGCCATGAGCTGGTCCTGGTATATTATGGCCGCAACGCCCATGACGATGAGGAACACGCTGCCGAGGGCGGAGTTCAAGATTATCATGCTGTTGGAGGCAAAGCGCCGCAGCTCCTTGCCCAGCAGGGCCGACATCGCACCGGCGGCCTTGAGCTGGGTGCGGCGGTACTTGATGCGCACGGAGGCCCGGCGGGTCGTCACGCTGGAAAAGAACCTGGAGAGCAGGGCGCAGACTATGACGAAGGGCACCACGCAGCAGGCGGCAAAGCCGAGCAGCATGGGGAAGTTCCCCTCCGCCGCCGCCACGCCGAGCGCATAGGCGGGGAAGGCGTAAGCCTCGACGGAGTGGGCCATCTGCGCGCTGTTCGCGAGCAGGGCGGTGAGGTAGTTCTGCAAGTTCATGACGGCGTACATGTATGCGCCGAGGAAGGCGAGGGAGAGTATGAACGTGATGATGGTCTTGTGCCGCATCCTTGCGGAGATGAGCGCCAGCAGCCAGGCGAAGAGGCAGGTGAAGCTCAGAATGAGGAAGGGCAGCAGCAGGCAGACCAGCACGAAGCACACGACCCCAGCCGCCGTCACGGACAGCTGCATGCACCAGACCACGCCTGCGGGGATGAACACCACCAGCTCAAAGGCGTAGTTCACGAGCAGGAGCGCCGCCATGCGCGAGCCGAGGATGTACGCCGGCGGGATGGGCATCGAGAGCAGCAGCTCGTTGTCCTTGGCGTTGAAGAGCTGCTGCTGGGCCATGAACACGCTGCCGATGAAGCAGAGCGCGGCGGCGGTTATGCCCGCGAGGGCGAAGTAGAACCACTGTATCCCCAGCGCTGCGAGCGGCTGGGCCAGAGCGTAGAACATGCCGCCGAACATGAAGAAGAAGCAGCCGACGATGTAGATGAAGAGTATCGCAACGAGCGCAGCCCTGCCCGTACTTTTCTTCTTAGAGCCCGTTGAACTGCGTGTGAGTGCGGCCCAGAGGGAGGCAAACTGCGTCCTGAGAAGTGCCTTGAACATGGCTCACTCCTCCTCCAGCTCGAGAAAGACATCCTCAAGCGAGTCGTTGCCGCGGACCTCCTCCATCGTGCCGGAGACCACCAGCTTGCCGCCCTTGATGATGGCCACCATGTCGCAGAGCTTTTCGGCGACCTCGAGGACGTGGGTGGAGAAGAAGATGGCGCCGCCGCGGTCGCAGTGCTCGCGCATGAGGGTCTTGAGCTTGTGCGAGGCGATGGGGTCGAGGCCGACGAAGGGTTCGTCCATGATGATGAGCTTCGGCTCGTGGATGAGCGCGGAGATGATGGCCAGCTTCTGCTTCATGCCGTGGGAGTAGGCGGAGATGGGCTGGGCGAGGTCGTCCGTGAGCTCGAATTCGTCGGCGTAGCGGTGGATGCGCTCGTTCCGCGCCTCGGCGCTCACGCCGTAGACGTCGGCGATGAAGTTGAGGTACTTTATGCCGGAGAGGAAGTCGTAGAGGTCCGGGTTGTCGGGGATGTAGGCCATCTCGCGCTTGCACTCGAGGGCCTGGGTCTTTATGCTCTTGCCGTCGATGTAGATCTCGCCGGAGTCAAACTTGAGTATGCCGCAGCAGGCCTTTATGGTGGTGGTCTTGCCAGCGCCGTTGTGGCCGATGAAGCCGTAGATCTCGCCGGGCTTTATGTGCAGCGAGAGGTCGTCCACGGCCTTTTTCTCGCCGTAGGTCTTGGTGAGGTGTTCGATCCTGAGCATGTTGGTGCCTCCTTATATATCTGCGTAGCCGCGCAGGATATTCCAAAATACATTGTCGGATTAAGTTTTCAACGCCGCTTCAATTTCGGCGTAGAAAGCCTCCGTCTCCGCCTCGGTCATCAGGTTGAATATACGCGTGAGCCCCTCGTCTGTCAACACGACGATGTAGCAGTCCTGCTGCGGGTCGAGGGAGATGCGCACGTTCTCGTAGCCCTCGACGTCGAACCGTCCCTCGCAGAGCGTGTCCATGCCCGTGCCCGCCACGCGCCTTGCGCTCGGCAGATCGTCGAGCAGCTCCAGGGAGCTTATGTCGTCGAGGGGGATCTCGTACTTCTCCGTGAGGTGCTCGAAATACAGCGTCCCGTCTTCTATCCTCGCCTCACGCGGCGTGAAGTCCATGGCTATGAACCAGCCGGCCATGAGCGGCACGCCGATGACCAGGATGAGCGCAACGAGACCCATCGTTATCTTCCCCGCGGGCTTTGCAAGGTTCATGCCCATGCCCATGCCCGTGCGGTCGTTTATCAGGGTGCGCCTGTCATCGGGGTTGCAGTAGAAGAGGCCCCAGACCCAGTACTGGTCCTCGTCCACATAGTCGCGCGCACCGCTCTCCCACGGGAGCCGCTCCTGCGCCCGGCGCACGGCAAACTCCGCCCGCAGCGCGAAATACAGCATTGCCGCCGTGTAGGCGAGCGTGAGCAGCATGAGCCAGAACACGCTCTCCCGCAGGAACCAGAAGCCCAGCGCCAGCAGCGCCGAGAGCCAGGACATGGCTATCCAGGTCTTGCCCCAGTTGTAGCGCCGCACGCGGGTCAGCGCAGCATTCACCCGGCTGTCAGAGTCCACGACGTCCGGTCTCTGCCGGAAGACGAGCGGGTAAAAGAAAAGGCTCATGAGGCAGCAGAGCGCGAAAGTAAGCCCGAGGATGAGCCCGCCCCAGCGCTCGCCCTCATTTCCCGAGAACATCGCCAGCACGCAGGGTACGAGCGAGACTATGAGCGGCGGAATGAAGAGCCACCGGGAGAGCGGCTTGCCCAGTTCCTCCGGCTTTGCGCTGATGTCCACCACCACCGCGCCGGAGTAGGGCGTCACCCAGCCCTCCTGAGCCTTCAGTGCCCGCAGCCGCCCGTTGTAGCGCGCGAAGAGCACAAAGCTCGGCACCATAGCCGCCAGCATCCAGATGAACATGTAGGCGAGTGCCAGCGAAAAGCGCGGGAACAGCAGCGCCGGGACGAGCGCCGCAGTGAGGATGAAAAACCAGAGCCAGACCTGCTTTTTATACCTGCGGCAGATGCCCTGCACCCGCGGGTCGTGCTGGGCCGTCAGCGGCAGGGTGCAGCCGATGACGATGTTCTTTTTCGCCTTCGCCTCGTTGGCCATGACCGCGGCCATGATGGGCAGGACGGGGTAGGAGCAGAGCACGATAAAGATCGTCGCGCCGAGATCGCTCATTTTTCACCGCCTCCTTCACGGTAGAGTTCGCGGCAGAGTGTGAGAAAATCGTCCTCGGAGATGCCGGAGAGCCTCGCCTCGGCGGCGATGAGCCGCAGCCCCTCAAGCGAGTGCGCCCCGAGCTCCCCACTCTCAGGGGAGCCGGTCACGACCGTCCCGCCCCGGCGGTCGGTCGTGATGAAGCCCTCCTGCTTCAGGAGGGAATAGGCCTTGCTGACCGTCATCATGTTGACGCCGGACTGCTCCGCAAGCGCCCGGATGGCGGGCAGTTTCTCCCCCGGAGAGAGCTCACCCGAGGCGATGCCGACCACTATCTGGTCGCGTATTTGTCTGTAAATCGGCACCTGCGAGGAAAAATCCAGCCTGAGCAGCAAGTCCCGCACCTCCTTTTGTGTTAGTTATTATAATACAAACAATGCACCATGTCAACGCCGCAAAAGAGGTTGACAAATGTCACCCCTCCGTGCTATCTTCAAGGTAGACAATCGTTTACCTTGGAGGATTTTAATATGGAGCATCTTTCAAACGGGGAATGGACGCTGATGAACGCGCTGTGGGACAAGCAGCCTGCGACGGTGGCGCAGCTCGTGCACGCGCTGGCTCCGGAGACGGGCTGGAGCAAGCACACGGTGATGACCATGCTCTCCCGCCTGGAGCAGAAGGGCGCGGTGAGCTGCACCCAGGGCGAGAGGGCGAGGGAGTATACCGCCCTGCTCGCGCGAGACAAGGCCGCCGCCAGGGAGACGGACAGCTTTCTGAGCCGGGTATACGGCGGCAGTCTGGGGCTCATGGTGAACTCCATGCTCCGTACGCACTCGCTTTCAGACGAGGAGGTTGAGGAGCTGCGTGCGCTGTTGGGCTCGTCGGAAGGGGGCGGGGGCAAGTGACAGGCGTTTTGATAGGCTCGTCACTGCTCATAGTCATCGTCGCCGCCCTGCGTTCGCTGCTTCGTGGGAGGGTGAGCGCCCGGCTCATCTACGCTCTCTGGGGCGTCGTGCTGCTCCGGCTGCTGCTGCCCTTCTCGCTGGAACTGAACCTGCCCAGCGCCGAGGGTGCGGCCATGACTGTCTATGAGC
>CAUAHS010000041.1 GCA_958428885.1 uncultured Eubacteriales bacterium | reverse complement strand
GGAGCGCCCGCCTCTCGCTGAACGCATGGCGACAGCCGTGCGCCAGGTGGAGACCGCCGCCGCCGAAAAGGGCGAGAGGCTCGCCTGCATTGAGGCCAGGGCGAGGCTGCCCTGGTATCTCAAGGGCGTGGCGTATTCCTCGGCCTGGAAGCAGAAACTGGTGAGGATCTCAACTTTGGACGAGCTGCGCTCCATCGCGCGCGACATCGCGCTGGGGCGGCCGCCGCTGGATGATATTATATAGAGAGTGATGGCATGACCCGGGAAGAAGAACTTGAGATCATCCTCCGGGTGCGCTCCGGCGACACGGACGCATTTGAGGCCCTGGTTCTTGAACATCAAAATAAGGTATACAGTCTCGCCCTCCGGATGGTGGGCAACGAGGAGGACGCGCGCGACATGGCGCAAGAGGCGTTCATACGCGCGTTCAACTCCCTTGCGAGCTTCCGGGGCGAGAGCAAGTTCTCGGTCTGGCTCTACCGCCTGACGAGCAACATCTGCATCGACTTCCTGCGCGGGCGAGCCAAGCGGCGCACGGTCTCCCTCAGCTGGGAGGACGAGGACGGCGATGACGGCGAGCTGGAGATACCGGACGAGCGTTTTTCACCCGAGGCGAGGCTTGAGCGCACAGAATTGCGCGAGTCCGTGCGCCGCGGGCTGGACTCGCTCTCGCCCGAATACCGCGAGATACTGCTCCTGCGCGAGATAAACGGACTGAGCTACGACGAGATAAGCCGCGCCCTCAACCTTGAGGAGGGCACCGTCAAATCCCGCATCTTCCGGGCCCGAAAAAAACTTTCCGAGTTTTTGATACGCGAGGGGAACATTCCGGGGTCCATCGCGTCAAACGAGCGGAAGGGAGGTGCGGACGCATGAGCGAGTGTGACAGATATCTTGAAATGATAAGCCAGCTGGTGGACGGAGAGCTGCCGGAGCCTCAGAAGACCGAGCTCCTCGCACACCTTGACGGCTGTGCGAACTGTCGCCGTGTGTACGATGCGTTCAATGCCATTTCCCTTTCGCTTGGGGAGACGGCCGTGCCGGAGGGCTTCACCGAAGGCGTGATGGCCGCCGTGCGCACCCAGGGCGGCCATGGGTCAAGGCGGACCGGAAAGCCCGGAAAGAGCCCGGTGCGCTACCTGGCCCTCGCCGCCTGCATAGTCTTGGCCGTACTGGCGACAGTGCGGCTGGCTTTGCCGTCCGAGAGCACCGGTGCGGCCTCCGGAGAGCCCCAGGCGGCGCAGTTCGGCGTCGCCGCAGCGCCGGGAGAGATAGACCCGCGCAATTCCGACGCCGACGCGGACGGCTCAGCGCCGGATCCCTCCCCCAATGAGGCGGGCTCCCAGCGTGAGGACACCTCCGCCGGGGAAACGGACCCCTTTGGCGTCGACTCCGCCACAAACGACATCTCCGAGGCGACCGACGGGGACAAAAGCCCCGCTGTGGAACAGTTCGGCGTCTCCGGCGGCGAAACGGTCCCGCTTGACGCAGAGCAGATAACCGCCATCGAGATAATCTCCCCCGACGGGGACACCACCATCACGGACGTCGACGATATCAGCCGCATCGCCGCGCTGCTGAGCCCCGCCGGTCAGAACGCCGGCTGGAAAGAGCTGGGCGAGGTCTATTGCAGCGTGGACATAACCTACGCCGAGGGCTCCGCCAGACTCAACGTCTATGTCGCGGACGGAAGTCTCGTCTGCACGACGGACGGCGGCGGCGCATATTCCGCCGCGGGCTCCCCCGCCGAGTTCATAGACGCCCTTGATTGACACGACATGCCGTATCTTCCCCCTCACTTTGCCTCTTTGGGCAAAATGAGGGGGTTTTTATGTTTTTTTCGCAAGATTTACAGATTATTTTCCCTTGAAACGCTTGCATCGCTGTGCTATAATTCTACACTGAAATCTGATAACTCTCTTTCAAGAGGATAGAAAAGGAACTTGGTGGGAAAAGTGAAACAGCTCAAGGTATCCAACAACGTTATAAGGCGTCTGCCGCGCTACCTGCGCAAGCTGGACGAGCTCAAGACCGCGGGTGTGGACCGCATCTCCTCCGGCGAGCTCGGCAGGCAGATGTCGCTGACCTCCTCCCAGATCAGGCAGGACTTCAGCTGCTTCGGCGAGTTCGGCCAGCAGGGCTACGGCTACAACGTCACCGGCCTGCGCGGCGAGATCGCCTCCATTCTCGGAATGAACCGCGACTTCTCCGTCATTCTCGTCGGCGTCGGCAACATTGGCCGTGCGCTTATCGAGAATTTCTGCTTCGAGCAGTACGGTTTCCATATGCTTGCCGCCTACGACGTCAGGCCCGAGCTCATCGGCACCGACATCTCCGGCATCCGCGTGCACGACATTTCCGAGCTGCCTCACATCTTCGACAACAACAAGGTCGATATGGCCGTCCTCTCCGTGCCCAAGATCCTGGCCAACAAGGCTGCGCACGAGCTGGTCGACCACGGCGTGAAGGCCATCTGGAACTTCACCAACGTCGAGCTCGACGTCTCCGAGAGCGAGGTCATCGTGGAGAACATCCACTTCTCCGACAGCCTGCTCGCCCTCGGCTACTACCTCTCCGAGCGCATCGACTCCGAGGCGGCTGCCGCCGCCAAGAATCAGAAATGATGAGGCATCCCGTGCGTAAACGTCTGCTCGTCCTCGCCCTGACGCTGCTGCTGCTCTGCGGCACCGTCACCGCCTCTGCCGCGGGCAGTGCCTCAGACCCCCTGGTGTCCAAGAGCTATGCCGACAGCTGGGCCGACGCCCTGGTTAAAGACGCTGCCGAGGGCATAGACGACGCGCTGCGTCCCGCCTTCGGGCAGTCCGGCTCGTCGGACGGCGCCGCACGCGTTTCCCTCTCGGCCGGCCAGGTCCTGAGCCTCAGGGAGGGCGCCTCCGTCACGCTGCTCTCCGGCTCCGCCACGGTCAGCATAACCTCCGGCGCCTTTCTCAACGTCAGCGTCGGCGGCGAGGCCACAAACGGGCGTGTGAACAAAAACCAGATGTACATCGTCTGCGAGGGCTCCTCCGCCGCGGTCACCGCCTCCTCCGCCTCCACGCTGCTCGTCGGCGGGTCGTACACCACCTCCTCCGCCCTCACGTTCAGCGACGTGCCCGCCGGGAGCTGGTACGCCGAGTATGTCTACGCCGCGGTCGATATGGGCCTCATAGACGGCGTGGCCGAGGGGCGCTACGGTCCGGACGAGAGCTTCACGCTCGCCCAGGCCATCAAGATAGCCGCCTGCATGCACCAGCTCTACCACGAGGGCGCGGTCACCCTCACCAACGGCAGCCCCTGGTACACCACCTATGTGGATTACGCCGTGCGCAACGGCATAGCGCCCGAGAGCTACGGCGCTCTCTCCCGCGCCGAGTACGACTCGCCCATCAGCCGCAGGGACTATGTCCGCCTCTTCTATAACGCCCTGCCCGCCTCCGAATACCTCGCGATAAACGACATCGCCGACGGCGCCATCCCCGACGTCGCCGCGGGCAGCATAGGCTCCGAGGAGATATACGCCTTCTACCGCGCCGGCATCCTTGACGGCTCGCTCGCGGACGGCTCCTTCCTCCCCGACAGCGGGATAAAGAGGAGCGAGGTCGCCGCCATAATCGCCAGGATGTTCGACGACTCCCTGCGCAAGAGCGTCACGCTCGGCTAAACACCATACCATCAAAAAAGCCGTCCTCCGGGGCGGCTTTTTTTAAAGGAGTTTTCAGCATGACAGACACCATAGCCGCCATCGCCACGGGCGAGGTCATCTCCGCCATAGGCATAGTCCGCGTCTCGGGACCCGGGGCGGTCGCCGCCGCAGAGGCCGTGTTCCGCCCCGCCGACGGCAAACCCATGTCGGCGCACCGTGACCGCCAGCTCGTCTACGGCAGCCTTGTGGACGCCGCCGGGCGCACGCTCGACCTCTGCCTGTGCACCATCAGCCGTGCGCCGCACAGCTACACCGGCGAGGACACCGCAGAATTGCAGTGCCACGGCTCCCCCGTCGTGCTGCGTGCCGCCCTTGAGGCCCTCTTCGCCGCCGGAGCCAGACAGGCCGGTCCGGGCGAGTTCACCAAGCGCGCCTTTCTGAACGGCCGGCTCGACCTCACCGAGGCCGAAGCAGTCATCGACATCATCGAGGCCGCCACAGCCGAAGCCGCCGTCAATGCCGCCGGCCAGCTCGGCGGTGCGCTCAGCCGCCGTGCCGAACAGGTGTACTCGGATGTAGTTGACATAATATCGCACTTCGACGCCGTGCTGGACTACCCGGACGAGGACATCGAGCCCTTTGAGCTGGCAAACTACGCCTCACGCCTGGACGCCGGGGCGGCGGAGCTGCGCTCTCTGCTCGCGAGTTTTGAGCGAGGGCGGGTCATGCGCGAGGGCGTGCGTGCGGCGATAGTCGGCCGGCCAAACGCGGGAAAGAGCTCGCTTTTGAACGCGATCTTGGGCTACGACCGGGCGATAGTGACCGCTCAGCCGGGCACGACGCGGGACACGATTGAGGAAAAGGCCCTGCTGGGCGGGGTCCTGCTGCGCCTGACGGACACCGCGGGGCTGCGTGAGGCTGCGGACGAGGCCGAACGCGAGGGCGTGCGCCGGGCCTTTGCCGCCGCCGAGGGTGCGGAGCTGGCGATAGCGGTTTTTGACGGCTCGGAGCCGCTCTCGGACGCCGACGCCGAGACGCTCTCCGCCGCGCGCGCGGCGAAGCGGGCCATATGCGTCATAAACAAGTGCGACCTGCCCCGGGCTCTGCAAGCGGCGGAGCTCACGGGCTTTGACGCCGTGGTCAGCCTCAGCGCGAGGACAGGCGAGGGGCTGGACGCCCTGGCCGATGCTGTGGCGGAGCTCTTCCCCGCCCCGGCGGCCCCCGCGGGCGAGATACTCACCAACGCCCGCCAGGCCGAGGCCGTTGGGCGTGCCCTCTCCGCCCTCGACGCCGCGAGGGAGGCGCTTGCCGCCTGCCTCACGCCCGACGCTGTGCTCACCGAGGCCGAGGACGCCCTTGCCGCCCTCGCCGAGCTCACAGGCCGCAGCGTCCACGACGACGTCACCGAGCGCATCTTTTCGCGCTTCTGCGTCGGCAAATGACGAAGCGCGCAGTTTGGTGTTGACAGCTCGCACGAGGTGTTGTATGATACATTTGGTACGTTAGGTATATTTGGAGGGTGATTTATGAAACGCAACACCAGAGTCGGCCTCGTTACCTCGGGCGGCGACTGTCAGGGCCTGAACGCGGCTATCCGCGGCGTTGGCAAGGCGCTGTTCCAGTACGTCGACAATGTCGAGATCTACGGCATGTACGACGGCTACAAGGGCCTCATCGAGGGCGACTACAAGTTCATGGACCCCAGCGACTTTTCCGGCATCCTCATTGAGGGCGGCACCATCCTCGGCACCTCGCGCCAGAAATACATACCCGGCAAGGCCATAGTGGACGACGAGGGCAACGACCTCATGCCCGCGATGCTGAACACCTACAACCGGCTCAACCTCGACTGCCTGGTGGTCATGGGCGGCAACGGCACGCAGAAGAGCGCCAAGCTGCTTATGGACGCCGGCATGAACATCGTTACCCTGCCCAAGACCATCGACAACGACATCTGGGGCACGGACACCACCTTCGGCTTCCAGAGCGCCGTGGACATCGAGACGAACGTCATCGACTACATCCACTCCACCGCGAGCTCCCACAGCCGCGTGTTCCTCGTGGAGCTCATGGGCCGTGACGCGGGCTGGCTGACGCTCAACGCCGGCATCGCCTCCGGCGCCGACATCGTGCTCATCCCCGAGATCCCCTACGACATCGAGAAGGTCGCTGCGGCCATAGAATACCGCCGCAAGCGCGGGCGCAACTTCTCCATCATCGCCGTGGCCGAGGGCGCCGTCTCCTCGACGGACGCCGTGCTCAGCGAGGAGGAGCGCCGCCGCGTCAAGGAGGCCTCCCGCCACTCCACCATCTCCTACCGCATCGCTGCGGAGCTGGAGAGCATGACCGGCCAGGAGACGCGCGTCACCGTGCCCGGCCACTATCAGAGGGGCGGTCCCCCCTGCCCCTACGACCGCGTGCTGGCCACCCAGTTCGGCACCGCCGCCGCGAGGCTCATCATGCAGAAGAAATACGGCACCATGGTCGGCATCCAGGAGGGCCGCATCGTGGACGTCCCGCTCGAGGACGCCGCGAGCCGCACCAAGTTCCTCCCCACCGACCACCCGCTCATCCAGACCGCGAGAGACGTCGGCATATTCTTCGGAGACTAAAACGAAAACCGCCGCGAGGAAAATTCCTCGCGGCGGTTTTTTTATCTCAGTCGCCCAGGGAGGCGGCGATGAAGGCCATGAACAGCGGGTGCGGGCGGTTCGGGCGGGACTTGAACTCGGGGTGGTACTGCACGCCGACGAAGAAGCGCTCCGAGCTTATCTCCACGGCCTCGACGAGCCTGCCGTCGGGCGAGAGGCCGCTGAGCGTCAGGCCCTTTTCCTGCAGCAGCTCGCGGTAGTCGTTGTTGAACTCGTAGCGGTGGCGGTGGCGCTCCGTTATCTCGCGCTCGCCGTAGCAGCGGGCCATGGTCGTGCCCGGCGTGATGACGCAGGGGTAACCGCCGAGGCGCAGCGTGCCGCCCTTGTCCACGCTCTCGCTCTGTCCGGGCATGAAGTCTATGACCTTGTGCGTGCTCTCCGGGTCGAACTCGCCGGAGTTGGCGTCTGCGAGACCCGCGGCGTCTCGCGCGAACTCGATGACCGCCGTCTGCATGCCGAGGCAGATGCCGAAGTAGGGCACGTGGTGCTCCCGCGCGTACCTCGCCGCGATGAACATGCCCTCGGTGCCCCTCAGGCCGAAGCCGCCGGGGACGATTATGCCGTCCAGGTCGGAGAGCAGCCGCTCGCCGTCGGGCTTTTCCAGCTCCTCGGCGTCTATCCAGTCGATGTCCACCTTGGCGTCCTGGGCCCAGGCTGCGTGCTTCAGCGCCTCGGCCACGGAGAGGTAGGCGTCGTGGAGCTTCACATACTTGCCGACGAGGCCTATCTTCACGCTGCGGCTCTGGCTGTGCATGCGCTCTACCATGGCTCGCCACTCGGCGAGGTCCGGCTCCGGGGTCTCGAGCCCCAGCTCGCGGCACACGACGCGGGCAAGGCCCGCCTCCTCGAGCATCAGCGGCGCCTCATAGAGCGTGGGCAGCGTGACGTTGCCGATGACGCAGTCCTCCGAGACGTTGCAGAAGCCCGCGACCTTGCGGAAGATGCTGCGGTCCTCGATGGGCTCGTCGCTGCGCAGCACAATAATATCCGGCGAGACTCCGAGGCCCTGCAGCTCCTTTACCGAGTGCTGGGTGGGCTTCGACTTGTGCTCGCCGGAGGCCTTGAGGTAGGGCACCAGCGTGACGTGGATGTAGATGGCGTTGCCCTTGCCGACCTCACGGCCTATCTGCCGGATGGCCTCTATGAAGGGCTGACCCTCTATGTCGCCTATGGTGCCGCCTATTTCGGTTATCAGCACGTCCGCTCCCGTGCGCTCGGCCAGGGCCCGGATGCTGCCCTTTATCTCGTCCGTGATGTGCGGGATGGTCTGCACGGTGCTGCCCAGGTACTCGCCCCGGCGCTCCTTCTGGATGACGGAGGAGTAGACCCTGCCGGTGGTGAGGTTGGAGAGGCTGTTGAGGTCCTCGTCTATGAAGCGCTCGTAGTGGCCGAGGTCCAGGTCCGTCTCCGCACCGTCGGTGGTGACGTACACCTCGCCGTGCTGATAGGGGCTCATCGTGCCGGGGTCGACGTTGATGTAGGGGTCGAGCTTCTGAGCCGCGACCTTGAGTCCGCGTGCCTTGAGAAGTCTGCCCAGCGAGGCGGCCGTTATGCCCTTGCCCAGGCCGGACACCACGCCCCCCGTCACGAAAATATGCTTTGTCATTTTCCCGCTCCTCCCGCTTTATTCATAGGTTTTTATGATTATCTCGGCAAGCCCTCGCTTGGACACGCGCTGGTCCATGGCCTGCTTCTCCATATATCTGTGCGCCTCCGCCTCCGTCATGCCGAGCCGCTCTATGAGCAGCCACTTGGCGCGGTTCACAAGGCGCATCTCCTCGATCTTCTCCTCCACGGAGGCCTGGCGCTCCTCCATGCGGCGCAGCCGCTCCCGCGTGGCGCAAAGCACGCTCAGCGACTGGCGCACCACCTGCAGCGGCGCCGGTTTCGACACCGTCAGCACGCCGTACTCCGTGACCTTGGCGCAGACCTCGTCGTACATCGCCGCCTTGACGAAGAGCAGCACGCCGAGCCCCGTCTCATTGCAGATGCTCGTGGCCAGCCGGGTGCCGAAGTCGTCAGGCAGGGGTGAGTTTATGAGCACGAGGTCGTACTCCGTCTCCAGCATTCGCCGCCGCGCTTCGCTGACGCTGCCGGCAAAGTCCAGCGGCCAGTAGTCCGTCATGGGCAGGAGCGTCTTCATGGTGCTGTTGAATTTTTCCGAGGACGAGACTACCAGGACGCCGTAGGTGTGTTCCCGAAATACCAAGTGCGCTCCCTCCCTTCGCCGGAAATTTTATATCGCTCAGTGTCTGAAATATGCCCTGGCCACCGCCTCGGGCAGGTGCTCGGCGATGAATTCGCTCTTCGCCGCCGCAGCTGCCGCCTCGGTCAGAGAGGCTGGCAGGCGCCGGAAGTTGTCCACGACGCTCTGCGGGGCGGTGTAGAGGTTTATGTCCGCCGGCTCGGGCAGGTTGAGCCGGTTCTCTATCCCGTACAGCCCGGCATGTATGAGCAGGGCGAAGGCGATGTAGGGGTTCGCCATCGGGTCGGCGGAGCGCAGCTCGGCACGGCGGAACTCGCCCTCGGCCGCCGGGATGCGGATGAGCTGGGAGCGGTTCTCGCTCGACCAGGTGATGTACCTCGGCGCCTTGAAGCTGCCGAGGCGGGCGTAGGACGCCTCGCAGGGGTTCAGGAAGGCCGTCATGTCGTAGATCTTGTCCAGCACGCCCGCGATGACGTAGGGCAGGGGGTCAAAGCCGTCCACTTCGCCGCGGACGGACATGTTGATGTGCAGTCCGCTGCCGGCGCAGTTGGGCAGGGGCTTGGGCGAGAAGTCCGCGCACAGGCCGTTGCGCGCTGCGATGGTGCGCACCACGGCGCAGAAGGTCACCGCGTTGTCCGCCGCCGAGAGGGGGTCGGAATAGCGGAAGTCGATCTCGTTCTGGCTCGGGCCCTCCTCGTGGTGGGAGCCCTCCGGCCGGATGCCCATCTGCTCGAGCGTCAGGCAGACCTCGCGGCGGATGTTCTCGCCCCGGTCCTCGGGGGCGATGTCCATGTAGCCCGCGTGGTCGTAGGGGATGCGGGTGGGCTCGCCGTCCTCGTCCCTTTTAAAGATGTAGAACTCCATCTCGGAGCCGAAGGCAAAGCTGTGCCCCGCGCGCTCCGCCCGGTCCACCGCCCGGCGCAGCAGCGCGCGGGTGTCCGCCTCGAAGGGGCGGCCGTCGGGGTACTTGATGTCGCAGAAGAGCCGGACGACCTTGCCGTTCTCCGGGCGCCAGGGCAGCTCCGCAAGCGTGCCCGGGTCGGGGTGCAGAAGCATGTCCGAGCGCACCTCGCCGCCGAAACCCGGGATGGCCGAGGCGTCTATCGCTATGCCCGAGCGGAACGCCCGCTCCAGCTCCGAGGCCATGACGGAGATGTTCTTCTGCCGCCCGTACACGTCGCAGAAGGCGAGGCGCACGAACTTCACGTTCTCCTCACGCGCGTACTGTATTATCTCCTCCGCGGTATACTTCATATCGCTTCCGACCTTTCTGCCGTTTCAAAATCAAAAACCGAGGGCGGTCATTCGATAGTTATCCCTTACTCCGAATGAACTCCCTCGTTCATGCGGTAACTTTACTACACTACAGCCTGTTTGTCAACGTGGATTTTTGACTATTGTGCTGATTTTTGCAATTCCCCTCTTGACAAATTGCACTATGGAGCTTATATTGTTCGCGTTGTACGGCAAGGACGCCGCAGGCAGCATAACCTGCGGCGTCCCTGCCTTTTTTATTTTTTCAAAGAGGTGATCGTCATGGCGACAGTACCCGAGTATTTTGGATGTATGGTTTTTGACGACAGGGTCATGAAGGCCCGTCTCCCCGGCTGGGTTTATAATTCCCTGAGGGAGACCATAGAGGCCG
>CAUAHS010000040.1 GCA_958428885.1 uncultured Eubacteriales bacterium | reverse complement strand
GTTCTCACCGACGCCGGCGGTGAAGATGATGGCGTCCACGCCGTTCATGGCGGCGACGTAGCTGCCCACGACCTTGGCGACCCAGTACTCGAACATGTCGAGCGCCAGACGCGCGCGGTCGTTGCCCTCGTCGGCGGCGGTCTCGAGGTCACGGAAGTCGCTGCTGACGCCGGAGACGCCCAGCACGCCGGACTTCTTGTTGAGGATATTCAGCATCTCGTCGATGTTCATGCCGTACTTGTTCATGATGAACTGCATGACGCCCGGGTCGAGGTCGCCGCAGCGGGTGCCCATCGGCAGGCCGACCAGGGGAGTGAAGCCCATGGAGGTATCGACGCTCTTGCCGCCCTCGATGGCGCAGATGGAGGAGCCGTTGCCCATGTGGCAGCTGATGAGCTTGAGCTCCTCGATGGGCTTGCCCATCAGCTCGGCGCAGCGGGCGGAGACATAGCGGTGGCTGGTGCCGTGGAAGCCGTAGCGGCGGATGCCGTCGTTTTTGTAGTACTCATAGGGCACGGCATAGGTGAAGGCCTTGGCGGGCATGCTCTGGTGGAAGGCGGTGTCGAACACGGCGACCTGGGGCACGTCCTTGCCCATGACGGCGGTGCAGGCGTTGATGCCGGTGATGTTGGCGGGGTTGTGCAGCGGGGCGAAGGGGGTGCAGTCCTCGAGGGCCTTCATGACCTCGTCGGTGATGCGCACGGAGCTCGCGAACTTCTCGCCGCCGTGGACGACGCGGTGGCCGACGGCGTCTATCTCGCTCATGCTCTTCACGACGCCGTACTCTTCGCTGGTCAGCTTGTCGATGACCGCGGCAATGGCCTCGGAGTGGGTCGGCAGGGCGATGTCCTCGTTGAACACGGGCTTGCCGCCGACGAGCGGGGTGTGCTTCAGATGACCGTCGATGCCGATGCGCTCGCAAAGGCCCTTGGCCAGGACGGCCTCGGTCTCCATGTCTATGAGCTGGTACTTCAGGGAAGAGCTTCCGGCGTTGATGACCAAAACTTTCATTTCAGCAGTATCCTTTCTAACTTATGTTGTTGTAAAAATATTTCGCACATAGTAAAATGTGCGCAGTATATCCAACTACACATTTTATCCACATTTGGACGAAAACGCAATAGAAAACGCGATTTTTTACAAAGGAGGCGCCGGTTATGAGGGCTGTGGGCATAGTAACGGAGTTCAACCCCTTCCACAACGGCCACGCGCTGCTGCTCGAGCGCGCGCGGGAGGCAATGGGCGGGGACGCCGCGGTGGTCTGCTGCATGTCGGGCGATTTTGTCCAGCGGGGCGAGGCTGCGGTGTGGTCCAAATTCGCCCGGGCGGAGGCTGCGGCTCGCTGCGGTGCCGACCTGGTGTTCGAGCTGCCGCTGCCCTGGGCGCTCTCCTCGGCGGAGGGCTTCGCCCGCGGCGGAGTGGGGCTGCTCGCAGCTCTCGGCGTCGTGGACTGCCTTTGCTTCGGCAGCGAGTGCGGCGAGACTGAGCCGCTCGAGCGCGCGGCGGAGGCCCTGCTCAGCCCTGCTCTCACCGCAGAGCTCAAGCGCGAGCTCGAGGGCGGCATACCCTTTGCCGCCGCCCGCCAGCGCGCCCTCGCCGCTGTCACCGACGAGGCCACCGCCCGCCTTGTTGAGAGCCCGAACAACATCCTCGCCATCGAGTATATCCGCGCCATCTACGAGCTCGGCCTCGACCTCGGCTTCATGACCATAAGGCGCGAGGGCGCCGAGCACGATGGGCCGGGGGAGGGGAGCATCCGCTCCGCCTCCGAGCTCCGCAGCCGCCTTGCCGCCGGCAAGAGCTGCGCCGGTTTCATGCCCGACGCCGCCCTCGCCGTGTTCGACCGCGAGGCAGAGCGGGGGAGAGGCCCGGTGCTCATGGAGGCGCTCGAGCCCATGCTGCTCTCCCGACTGCGCATGCTGCCGGACGAGGAGTTTGCCCGCCTGCCGGATGCCTCGGAGGGCCTGGGCAACCGCCTCTGCGCCGCCGTGCGCGACGAGCCCACGCTGGACGGCGTCCTCGCCGCCGCCAAGAGCAAGCGCTACGCCCTCTCCCGCATCCGGCGCATGACCATGTGCGCCTGCCTCGGCGTGCGTGAGGGCATGGCCGACGGCGTTCCGCCCTACGCCCGCCTGCTTGCCGCCACCGAGAGGGGCCGCAGTCTGCTCCGCCGAGCCCAGGACAAGAGCCGTATACCTATTATAACTAAGAGCGCCGCCGCAAGGCAGCTCCCGCGCGAGACGCTCTCCGTGTTCGAGCTCGGCTCGGGAGCCAGGGATCTCTACGTCCTCGCCTACCGTGCCGCCGCCGAGCGCAGGGGCGGCACCGACTGGCGGACCGGCCCTGCACTGGTGTAGTTGGTAAAAGTACACAAAAAGTCTGTGATGGCCGCCAAAAATTTTGGCGGCCAAATTTTTCACTGTGATTTATTAAAGAAATTACTATAAAATGTGCGAAATTCTGTTGCAATCGCTGGCAAGATAGTTTATAATCATGCCCAGGCTGCGAAGTACATTTGTCCACTTGGCACGGACGTCGCAGCCGAACATGATTTAGGAGGATGAAACAAAATGAAGAAGATACTTGCACTTCTGCTTGCGCTGTGCATGGTATTCGCCCTCGCCGCCTGCGGTGAGCCCGCTGCGACTGAGAGCCAGGCCCCGTCCGACGACGCCACGGTCAGCGAGGCTCCGGCCGATGACGGCGCCTCCGGCGACAAGGTCATCAAGATCGGCGTGTTCGAGCCCCAGTCGGGCGACAACGGCGCCGGCGGAAAGCAGGAGATCCTCGGCATGCAGTATGCCAACTCCCTGACCCCGACCGTTGAGGTCGGCGGCGAGACCTACACCGTCGAGCTCATCTACGCCGACAACCAGTCCAGCAACGACAAGGCCGTCTCCGCGGCTCAGGAGCTCATCACCAACGGCGCCTCCGTCGTTCTCGGCTCCTACGGCTCCGGCGTGTCCATAGCCGCCGCCACCGCCTTCGGCGATGCGGGCATCCCGGCCATCGGCGTCACCTGCACCAACCCCCAGGTCACTCAGGTCAGCGATACATATTACCGCATCTGCTTCATCGACCCCTTCCAGGGCACCGTTCTCGCCAACTATGCCAAGAGCCTCGGCGCCACCAAGGCCTACTGCCTTGCCAAGCAGGGCGACGACTACTCCGTCGGCCTGGTGAACTACTTCGTCGAAGCCTTCGGCGCTGAGAACTGCGTCCAGGAGGTCTTCCAGGAGGGCACCTCCGACTACAGCAGCTACGTCACCAACGCCAAGTCCAACGGCTGCGACATCTTCTTCGCCCCTGTCTCCACCGAGGCCGCCGCTCTGATCATTGACCAGGCCGCCACTCAGGACCTCGGCATGCCCATCCTCGCCGGCGACACCTGGGACTCCAACGTCATCGTCGCCGCCGCCCAGGGCAAGGACAATGTGAAGATCTACGTCACCACCTTCTATCAGGAGGGCGGCAACGCTGAGTTCGACGCCGCTTTCAAGGAGTGGATCAACTCCGACAGCGTCAACCTCGAGAACAACGGCAGCAACGACATGATCGCGGCTGTCTCCGTCATGGGCTACGACGCCTACTACGTCGCCCTCGAGGCCATCAAGGCCGCCGGCAGCGCGGATCCCGCCGCCGTCCTTGAGGCTCTGCCGACCGTCAACTACGACGGCATCACCGGCAACATCTCCTTCGCCGACGGCGCCAAGGACGCCACCCGCAACGTTGCCTTCATCAAGTACTGCAACACCGAGACCGGTGCGTGGGACCTCATCGGCGAGCAGGGCATCGAGTAATTTCCAAGCGATAACCGTTTAAGGGCAAGGGCGGGGGCGAAAGCCTCCGCCTTAGCCCCACTATTTTGCATGCGCTGCGTCGAAAACGCGGCAATCGCGGCGACCGCGCTTTCGAGGCGGCGCGAGCATGGGGAGGAAGCTCAATGGATTTCTTCGACAAACTATTGCCGTATCTGCTCTCCGGCATCTCTGTCGGCGGCCAGTACGCGCTCATAGCCGTCGGCTACACGATGGTCTACGGCATACTCCGGCTCATAAACTTCGCCCACGGCGACGTGTTCATGGTCGCAGGCCTCATGATGGTCTACGCCGTGACCTGGATGCCGCTCTGGATGGCGATACCCTTTGTGATAGTGATGACCGTTGTGCTCGGCTTCGTCATCGAGCGCGTGGCGTATAAGCCGCTGCGTTCCGCGCCGAGAATGTCGGTCATGATAAGCGCCATAGGCGTCAGCTATCTGCTGCAGAACCTCGCGCTCTACATCACCGGCGGCCTGAACAAGAATTACCCGACCATGCCCTGGATCTCCGACACCGTCAGCGTGTTCGGCGCCACCACCAAGATGGTCACGCTGGTCACGCCGGTGCTGACGCTGGTACTGGTCGTGCTGCTGGTGCTGCTCATCAACCACACCAAGATAGGCATGGCCATGCGCGCCGTGGCCAAGGACTTCGAGACCAGCACGCTCATGGGCATCAAGATAAACAACGTCATCTCGATGACCTTCATCATCGGCTCCTTCCTTGCGGCCATAGGCTCCATGCTGTTCTTCACCAACTACCCCGGCGTCACGCCTACCGTCGGCGCCATGCCGGGCCTGAAGGCTTTCGTGGCGGCGGTGTTCGGCGGCATAGGCTCCATCCCCGGAGCCGTCATCGGCGCGTTCATAATCGGCATCTGCGAGAACATCATCAAGGGCCTCGACACCCTGCTCGTGGCCTACGGGGTCATCCCGACCGGCATAGGCCTCTCGACCTTTGCGGATGCGTTCACCTTCGTCCTGCTCATAATCATCCTCGTCTTCAAGCCCACCGGACTTTTCGGCGAGAAGGCCACGGACAAGGTCTGAGGAGGCGATACCATGGAAATGAAACAGAAAAAGCTGCTGAAGCTGCTTATAACCGTCGCCTGCCTCATCGCGCTTTATGCGCTCTGCATCATCATGGACCAGACCATAACCGCGACCTCGAGGCTCTACATGCTCATCACCGTCGTGCGCAAGAGCGCGGTCTACGCTCTGGTCGCCGTGTCCATGAACCTGCTCAACGGATTCACGGGCCTCTTCTCGCTCGGCCAGGCGGGCTTCATGCTCATCGGCGCCTACACCTACGCCATCTTCTCCATCCCGTCCGAGAGCATAGCCAGCGTGTATCAGTACTATGACGCGGCGATACACTTCTCCTTCCAGGAGGCCATTAACGGCATCTTCGGGCTGGAGGCCATGGCCGCGCCGGGCCTCATCATAGGCGCGCTGCTGGCCATGATACTCGCAGGCCTCGTCGCCGCCTTCTTCGCCTGGCTCATCGGCCTGCCCGTGCTCAGGCTCAAGAGCGACTACCTCGCCATCGCGACGCTCGGCTTTGCCGAGATAATCAAGGCCATCTTCCAGTGGCAGAAGTTCGGTCCCATCACCAACGGCTCAAACGTCCTGCGCGGCTACACGCGCCTCTCCGACTTCACCTTCAACATCGGCGGGACCGAGATATCCTTTGCCACTTTCGTGCCGGTGTTCGTGGCCTCGATGTGCATCCTCATCATCGTGCTGCTCATAAACTCCTCCTACGGCCGCGCCTTCAAGGCCATACGCGAGGACGAGGTGGCGGCGGAGGCCATGGGCGTGCGCCTCTTCAAGCACAAGCAGATGGCCTTCTGCATCTCCTGCTTCTTCGCGGGCGTGGGCGGCGCGCTGCTGGCCATGTTCATGAACACCATCCAGGCGGCGCAGTTCAAGTCCTCGATGACCTACGAGATACTGCTCATCGTCGTCCTCGGCGGCCTCGGCTCCGTGACGGGCAGCTGCATAGCCAGCTTCCTGTTCATAGCCTGCTCCGAGTGGTGGCTGCGCGGCCTTGACAACGGCAGCTTCCTCGGCATCGAGTCCGCCATGTTCCGCAGCGGCTTCAGGCTGGTCGTGTTCAGCGTCATCATCATGGTCGTGGTGCTCTTCTTCCGCAAGGGCCTCATGGGCCAGAAGGAGCTGCCCGACCTCTTCCGAAGACGAAAAAAAGCGCCTGCTGCCCCGGCTCAGGCTGAGGGAGGTGCCTCGAAATGAGCGAAAAGATTGAAAACGTTCTGAACATGCAGAACATCACCATGCAGTTCGGCGGCGTCGTCGCCGTCAACGACCTCTCGCTGGAGGTCAACCGCGGCGAGATAGTGGCCCTCATCGGCCCCAACGGCGCCGGCAAGACCACGGCCTTCAACTGCATCACCGGCGTCTACCAGCCGACCAACGGCGAGATCAGCTTCGAGGGCAAGCCCATAGTCCGCAACCACCCCCAGGGCAAGATGAAGAAGGGCTATCTCGGGCAGGAGCCTGATAAGTTCACCGGCCACGTCCTGGCACCCACGCCGGACAGGATAACCGAGCTCGGCATAGCGAGGACCTTCCAGAACATAAGGCTGTTCTCCTCCCTCACGGTGCTGGAGAACGTGCTGATAGCCAAGCACATGCGCGCAAAGCAGAACGTGTTCTCCGCCACCTTCCGCATAAACCGCACGGAGGAGCGCCGCATGCGCGAGGAGAGCATGGCCCTGCTCGAGGAGCAGAACCTCGGCCACCTCAAGGACGAGGTCGCGGGCAGCCTGCCCTACGGCATACAGCGCCGCCTTGAGATCGCCCGCGCGCTGGCGACCGAGCCGAAGCTGCTGCTGCTCGACGAGCCGGCGGCAGGCATGAACCCGCAGGAGACCAAGGAGCTCGGCGAGTTCATCGTGCAGATCAAGGATACTCACAACCTGACGGTGTTCATGATAGAGCACCACATGGACCTGGTCATGAAGTTCTCGCACAGGATATACGTACTGGACTTCGGCAGGCTGATAGCCCAGGGCACGCCCGCGCAGGTCCAGAACGATCCCAAGGTTATAGAGGCGTATTTGGGGGTGTCGGAAGATGCTTAAAATTGACGGGCTGAAGGTCAGCTACGGCGGCATCGAGGCCGTCAAGGGCATCACGTTCGAGGTGCCGGAGCGCAAGATCGTGACGCTCATAGGCGCGAACGGCGCGGGCAAGAGCACCACGCTGCGCTCCATCGCGGGGCTAGTGAAGCCCGCGAAGGGCCGCATCCACCTCCAGGGCGAGGACATCACCGGCCTGACGCCGGACAAGATAGTCGCCAAGGGCGTGACCCTGGTCCCCGAGGGGCGTCACGTGTTCCCGGACCTCACGGTCCTGGAGAACCTCAAGATCGGCGCGTATCTGCGCAAGGACGACCTCACGGACGACCTCAACTGGGTCTACGAGCTCTTCCCGAGGCTGAAGGAGCGCTCCTGGCAGGCGGCGGGCACGCTCTCCGGCGGCGAACAGCAGATGCTGGCCGTCGGCCGCGCGCTGATGAGCAGGCCGAAGATAATCATGATGGACGAACCCTCCCTGGGCCTCGCGCCCATCGTGGTCAAGGGCATCTTCGACATCATCAAGGAGATAAACCGCATGGGCGTGACCGTCCTGCTCATAGAGCAGAACGCGAACATGGCACTGCGCATCGCCGACATCGGCTACGTCCTGGAGACCGGCACCATCACGACCTCCGGCCCGGGACAGCAGCTCCTCAACGACCCCGCCATCAAGGCGGCCTACCTCGGCACCTGAACATCCGAACAAACATAAGGCCGCAGCCTACTGGCTGCGGCCTTTTTGCGCTCTCAAATCCCGACAAGCCCGGTGCCCGTCAGCTCATATACCCTGGTGCAGACCTCGGAAATGTATTTCCGGTCGTGCGAGACGCTTATTATCGCCCCGTTGAAGCTGCGCAGCAGACCGCGTACCACAGGTCCCGAGAGCGGGGAGAGGTTGCGCGTGGGCTCGTCGAGGATGAGCACGTCTGCGGATTCCAGCGCCATAGAGGCCAGCAGCAGCTTTGCGCGCTGACCACCGGAGAGTTCGGAGCAGGGATGCTCCATCTCCAGCGTCGTATACCTGAGACTGCCGAGCACGGAGCGTATCCTCGCCTCTTCGGCACGGCTGCCGGAGATGTTGAGCAGTTCGATGGGGCTCTGCTCCGTGTCAAGCCGCTCGCCAAGCTCCTGCGGCATGTATGCCGCGTGTATGTCCCGCCGGGACAGCAGCTCGGAAGCGATGTGACGGAGCAGCGTGGTCTTGCCCGTGCCGTTTGCGCCCACTATGCACACCCGCTCGGGCCCGGACACGTGCAGCTCTATGTCCCTGGCGAGAAGTCGGCCTCCAGCCTCGAGCCTGGGCAGGACAAGGTCCAACACGCGCTTTCCACGGGGAATCACAGCCTCACCGGGGAAGGACAGAAAGATGGCCTCCTCGGTCTCCGGCATGGCCGTCAATCGCTCTCGCTCGCGCTCGAAGCGGCGGCCCAGAGCCTGGACGGAGTGCATCTTTTTCTTGAGCAGCCGGCCGCCGTGCGGGTCCTGGCGGGAGAGGTTTGCCTGGGCGCTTTCCACCTTCTGACGTATTTGCCGGTAGCGTTCCAGCTTCCGGGCATACTCCTCATGTTCCTTCCTCGCAGCCTGCTCCTGCCTCGCAAGGGAGTGGAAGCGGGACTCGATGTAGATGTTGTACGGGACCCTGGCGACAGTTGCACGCGGCATCGTCTTGCGCCGCAGCAGTTCAAGATGGACGATCACGTTTGCCGTGCGCTCTATGAGCGTCTCATCGTGCGAGACGAAGAGCACGGGCTGTTCACGGCTCAGAATGAAGCCCTCCAGCCACTCGAGCGAGTCGAGGTCGAGGTCGTTTGAGGGCTCGTCGAGGAGATAGAGCTCAGGTTCCTCCGCAGCGAGTACGGCGAGCTGGAGCTTTATCCTCTCGCCTCCGGAGAACTCCCGCAGAGGCCGCTCCGAGCTGAACATTCCGGCATCGAGTCCCAGCTCGGAGGCCAGCGCCGCACGCTCCTTGGGAGTGAGCCTGGCAAAGCCGGGGGAGAGTTCAAAAAGCCGCCTTGCCGGGGCGGCGAGCCCGGCGGGGGAGAGCTCCTGGGGCAGATAGCCAGTGCGCCCGCCGGGGAAGATGACGCCGCTCCATTCGACATAGCCCTCTGCGAGGGCGGGATCATGGATGAGACGCAGCAGTGTGGATTTTCCGTCGCCCTCCTCGCCTATGAGCGCGGCACGGTCACCCGGACCGAGCTGGAGCGAAAAGTCCGAGAGTATGCAGCGCAGGTCGCTGCGGCAAGTGACGCTGAGTTTGTCTATCGTAAGCATAAAAAGCCCGCTCCTTTGCGTGTATTGCCCCGGCATGCCGGTGCGCAGACGCGCAAAAAGCGGGCCTCCCCAAAAAAGGGCGGCTGAAGCTGCGCATCTGATCCGGCACGGCAAGCCAGACCCGCCGTATAAGCGGGCCGGGGTTGGCCTTGCTTGGGATCAGATTATTTCCGCATCTTCCCACCCTTTTCACTTCGTATTTACTTCAGTATACCGTATCTTTGAGCACAAAGCAAGCCCTGGCAAAGACCGGTCCTCGCCCCGCGCCTGCCGGAGTGATGGCGGAGTCTGCGCTTCCGATTCACCCACTGCGGGAGAAGCTATGAGGCCCGCATATCGAGGGACGAGCCCCCGGAACTTATAGCAATGTGAATGGCCCCCCGCGCGCTGCAAAGCGCGCGGGGCTTTTCATACGTCCTCCCCCAGCGCCTCCCGCAGTTTCTCCAGCGCCTTCTTCTCAATGCGCGATACATAGCTGCACGGCTAATGTAAGCGATGGCCCTTTAAGAAATCGCCTCCAGCTCGCGGAAGCGGAACTTGATGATTATCTCCTTTTCCTCGGTCAGCTCCACCCGTTCGATGAGGCTGACCAGCAGCTCCCGGCTGGTGAAGGCCGAGTCGAGGAACTGCCTGACAAGCGTCCTGGCCTTTTCCGCGGCGTCCTCCGGCTGCTCCGCCTGCTTGATAAGGCTTTTTACCCGGCCCTCCAAAACGGCGCGGTCCGCCTTTACCTTCTGATAGATGCGCTGAAAGTCCTCTTCCGAGAGTAGCCCATTCAGCCGGTCCATGTACATCTGGTCCAGATTGGTGCTCAGCGCGGCGATCTTGGCTTGCAGGGCCTGCAGCTCAGACTCGCCGCTCTTGGCCTTGCGGGCGCTTTCGACAGCCTCCTCCGCGATGGAGCGCAGACGGTCGGGGTCAATATACGCCCGGCAGACCTCCCGCACCTTGGCCACCACCGCCTCGTTCACCGTCTCCTCCTTGATGGAGTGGCAGGTGCAGACCCCTGCCTTGGTGAAGCGCTGATAGGTGCGGCAGACGAAGTAGAGCACATCCTCCCCGGCGGCGTTTTTGCGGTTGAGCACCGCCAGCGGGTGTCCGCACTCGTG
>CAUAHS010000039.1 GCA_958428885.1 uncultured Eubacteriales bacterium | reverse complement strand
TACATGAGCACCCTGGCCTTCATCCTGGTCATCGCCGTGCTCGTGCAGTTCGTCGAGATGTTCCTCAAGAAGAGCGTGCCCTCGCTGTACACCGCGCTCGGCATCTTCCTGCCGCTCATCACCACCAACTGCGCCGTCCTCGGCGTCGTGCTGCTGAACGTGCAGAACAACTACAACTTCATCGAGAGCGTCGTCTACGGCATCACCGGCGGCCTCGGCTTCCTCGTCGCCATCGTGCTCTTCGCGAGCGTGCGCGACAGGCTGCAGTTCGCCGACTATCCGGAGAGCTTCGACGGCTTCCCGATAGCCCTCGTGACCGCCGGCCTGCTGGCCCTGGCCTTCATGGGCTTCTCGGGCATGAAGATAGGTTAAGGGGGTAGGGCAATGGACGGCTTTATGAACATAGTCTACGCCATACTCGTGCTCGGCATCATGGGCGCGGTATTCGGCGCCATCCTGGCCTTCGCCGCCAAGATCTTCCACGTCGAGCAGGACCCCCGCATAGACGAGGTCCGCTCTGCTCTGGCGGGCGCCAACTGCGGCGGCTGCGGCTTTGCCGGCTGCGACGCCTACGCTGCGGCCGTTGTCGCGGGCGAGGCTCCCCCCAACAAGTGCTCCCCGGGCGGAGCTGCGACGGCTGAAAAGGTCGCCGCCATCATGGGTCTCGACGCCGTCGAGGAGGTCAAGTACGTCGCCTTCGTCCCCTGCTCCGGCACGGACGAGGCCGCCAAGCTCTTCTTCGACTACGAGGGCCCCAAGGACTGCGTCGCGGCCATGCGCTTCGGCAACAAGGGCCCCAAGCAGTGTCAGTTTAGCTGCATCGGCTTTGGCAACTGCGTGCGCGCCTGCCAGTTCGGCGCCATGCACATCGTCAACGGCGTCGCCGAGGTCGACCGCGAGAAGTGCGTCGCCTGCATGGCCTGCGCCGAGGCCTGCCCGAAGAAGATCATCCGCAAGGTGCCTTACGAGCAGCGCGTGCTCGTGGGCTGCCGCTCCGAGGACAAGGGCGCCCAGACCCGCAAGCTCTGCGACGCGGGCTGCATCGGCTGCATGAAGTGCCAGAAGGAGTGCCCGCACGAGGCCATCAAGGTCGTGAACTTCGTCGCCACCATCGACTACGACAAGTGCACCGGCTGCGGCCACTGTGCCGAGGTCTGCCCCAGGCACATCATCCACCCGCAGAAGATCTACCAGCAGTAAGCAAAAAAATAAGGCCCCCGGCCATCTGGCCGGGGGTCTTTTTTTGTCTTAGGCGTTGAGTATGCGCATGAACTCTTCGCCGGTGATGGTCTCCTTGTCGTAGAGGTAGGCTGCTATCTCGTCGAGCTTGGCGCGGTTCTCTTTGAGGATGCCGAGGGCCTTCTCGTGCTGGCTCTTGACGAGGGAGACGACCTGCTTGTCTATCTGGGTCTGGGTCTCGGCGGAGCAGGCGAGGCTGGTGTCGCCGCCGAGGTACTGGTTGTTCACGGTTTCGAGGGCCACCATGTCGAAGTCGTCGCTCATGCCGTAGCGGGTTATCATGGCGCGGGCCAGCTTTGTGGCCTGTTCGATGTCGTTGGCGGCGCCGGTGGACTCGGAGTTGAAGATGAGCTCCTCCGCCGCACGTCCGCCGGTGAGGGTGGCGATCTTGTTCTCCAGTTCCTCGCGGCTGATGAGGTAGTGGTTGCCCTCGTCCACCTGCATGGTGTAGCCGAGAGCGCCGGAGGTGCGGGGCACGATGGTTATCTTCTGCACGGGGGCGGAGTTCGTCTGCTTGGCGGCGACCAGCGCGTGGCCGACCTCGTGATAGGCCACGACGCGCTTCTCCTTGTCGGTGAGGATGGCGTTCTTCTTCTGATAGCCGGCGACGACGACCTCGATGCTCTCCTCAAGGTCGGACTGCGTGACGAAGCGGCGGCCGTCCCTGACGGCACGCAGCGCCGCCTCGTTTATGATGTTGGCGAGCTCAGCGCCGGAGGCGCCGGAGGCCATGCGGGCGATCTTGTTGAAGTCGACCTTCTCGTCGAGCTTTATCTTCTTGGCGTGGACCTTGAGTATCGCCTCACGTCCCTGGAGGTCGGGGAGTTCAACGGGGATGCGGCGGTCGAAACGTCCCGGCCTTGTGAGCGCGGGGTCGAGGGAATCCGGGCGGTTCGTGGCGGCGAGGATGATGACGCCGGTGTTGCCCTCAAAGCCGTCCATCTCGGTGAGCAGCTGGTTGAGCGTCTGCTCGCGCTCGTCGTTGCCGCCGACACGGCCGTCACGTTTCTGGCCGATGGCGTCTATCTCGTCGATGAACACGATGCAGGGGGCCTTCTCCTTGGCCTGGCGGAAGAGGTCGCGCACCTTGCTTGCGCCCATGCCGACGAACATCTCGACGAATTCGGAGCCGGACATGGAGAAGAAGGGCACGTTGGACTCGCCCGCAACGGCCTTGGCGAGCATGGTCTTGCCGGTTCCCGGAGGGCCGACGAGGAGGATGCCCTTGGGCATCGCCGCGCCTATCTCGCGGTACTTGTCGGGGTTGTGGAGGTAGTCCACGATCTCGGAGAGGCTCTCCTTGGCCTCGTCCTCGCCCGCCACGTCGGCAAACTTGATGCCCTGAGTGCTCTTGACATAGACCTTGGCGTTGGACTTGCCGAAGGCCATGGCGTTGGGCCCTCCGGCGCGCTCCATGAGCTTTTTGCTCATCAGCTGGCCGATGCCGATGAAGATGACGATGGGCAGTACCCAGCTGACGAGGAAGGTGAGTATCGGGTTCGCCTGCTCGATGATCTGGCTGGAGAACTTGGCGCCGGAGTCCGCAAGGCGCTGCGTGAGGTCGGGGTCCGGCATCATGCCGGTCTTGTAGATGGTGGTCTCGTCCTTGTCGGTGAAGAGGATCTGGTTGTCCTCCTGCTGCACCTCGACCTGACCGAGCTCATGGTTTGCGGCCATGTCCATAAAGGTGCCGTAGTCCACCTCCTGTATCTGCCTCTGAGCGAGCCACGGCATGGCGAGGAGGTTGAAGAGCATCAGCACCAGCAGCACTATGATATAGTAGAAGATCAGCGGTTTTTTCGGTTTTTTGACTTCCTGCATTTCAGGCTTCTCCTTTCGGTTTATCCGCGTCCAGCTGCATCTCCATGGCCGAGAGCGCGGAGATGAGCGCGTACTGTATGGTCTGGACGGCGTAATCTATGGCGAATTCGGCGTAGAGCGAGACGGCCTCGGCTCTGTCCTCGGCTCGGCTGCTGTCCGCGGAGTGGAGATACTCCTCCAGCTTGCCGTCACGGAGCAGCTCCTCCATTTTTCGGCTGCACTCGAGCTGAGTCCTGGCCAGCTCGGCGACCGCCCTGGAGCGGCTGTTCTCCACGTCCTTCTGCAGGGTCAGCGCGTGCTCGCGGTATTCGTCTATGGCCTTCTCCAGCTCCCCCTGGAGCTTCTCCCGGTCCTCCTGGCCGCAGATGCGTATGCGGCTGAGCAGCTTTCCGTACTGCTTTTCCATCTCGTACAGCTTCACGGCCAGAAGCTCCTGATTGATATCCATGGCTTGCATTCAGCTCCTTCCAAACTGGCGCGGGCAGGCCCTCCGCCTGTCCCTGACTGTTTTATACCAGTATTCTGCCCGCGGCGACACTCTCAAGTCCGCGCAAGTGTCCTTATACAATCGCAAAGGTGTAAAAAAACCTTACACATCCCGGTTTTTATAAGGACACATCCGGGATTTTAAAAGTGGCGCTCCGCCGCCGGTCCGGATACTATACAGCCGAGGTCCGGGAGCGGTCCGGACCGAAAAACTTTTGAAGGAGCAATTCTTATGAGAAGCAAAAAGGCCCTCGGCTGGGGCGAACTCATCCTCGGCATCCTGCTCACAGCGCTGGGCGTCTTTTCTTTCGTCCGCCCTGCGTCCGCTCTGACCGGCGTCACCTACCTATACGGCATCCTCGCCCTCATCACGGGCGTCATAGACATCGTGTTCTACGTCAAACTTGAACAGCGCACGGGCTTCGGCCCTGGCCTCTCGCTCGCGGGCGGCATTCTCAGCGTCATCGCGGGCCTGATGATCCTGCTCTATCCCTCCGCCGGCGCCTGGGCGCTCGTGGTGCTCTTCCCCATCTGGTTCATCGCCCACTGCATCTCCAGGCTGACCCGCCTGCCCTTCATCCGCCTCGCCGGCCGCAGCGGCTACTACTATTTCACGCTCGTGCTGAACATCCTGGGCATCGTCCTGGGCTTTTTGATGATCGTGAATCCGATGATCTCCCTCTTCTCCATAGGCTACGTCATCGGCGTGTACCTGCTCATCCTGGGCATAGACAGCCTTGTGTCCGCCCTGGACCTGCTCGATTCGAGGTATTGAGGACCGCGCCATGGACGACATCAAGCTGCTCGTGACGCTCGACGCAAACTACCTCCCCCCTCTCCAGGTGCTGCTGACCTCCATCCACGCCTCAAACCCCGGCGAGCGGATGACGCTCTACCTCATGCACAGCGGCATCCCGGCGGAGAAGCTCTCGCCCCTCGAGGCGCAGTGCGCGCTCTGCGGCATGGAGCTGCGCCACGTGACCGTGGGCGGCGAGCTCTTCGAGGGCGCTCCGGTGACAAAGCAGTACCCGCAGGAGATGTACTACCGCCTTCTGGCGGCGCAGCTCCTGCCCGAGGACCTGCACCGGGTGCTGTACCTGGACCCGGACACGCTGGTGATAAACCCTCTGCGCCCGCTCTGGGAGACGGAGCTCGGCGGCAATATCTTCGCCGCCGCGTCGCACAAGGGCAAGGCCGAGCTGGTCTCGGGCATAAACCAGGTCCGCCTGGGGACGGAGAGCAAATACTTCAACTCCGGCGTGCTGCTCATCGACCTGGACGCCGCCCGGCGAGAGGTCGTGCCGGGGGAGATATTCGCCTACGTGGAGCGCCACGCCCGCGAGCTGGTGCTGCCCGACCAGGACGTCCTGAACGCCCTGTACGGCGAGCGGACGCTGGAGCTGGACGACGCGGTGTGGAACTACGACGCGCGGAATTTCAACACCTACCTCCTCCGCAGCGGCGGCGAGTGCGGTCTCGACTGGGTCCTCGGCCACACGGCGATACTGCATTTCTGCGGCAAGACCAAGCCCTGGCAGCCCGGCTATCTCCACCGCTTCGGCGCGCTCTATAAGCACTACATCCAGCTCACCCGCCTCACGGGCCTGTACATGGGCGAGTAAAGGCGCGCACAACTTAAAAAAACACCGCAGAGGGCGGCAGCCGAAAAAGGCTGCCGCCCTGTTTGTCATTGCGGTATAATAATATCCGTTGCAACACTTTGCCCCCGCCATTCGTTATCCATGCAGAAGGGAGGCGACACCTTGTGGGAGGAACTTTATGAGGCGCATTACAGAGAGCTGACGGCCTACGGCGCGCGCATGTGCGGCAGCCGCGAGCTGGCCGAGGACCTGGCGCAGGAGACCTTTGTAAAGGCGCTGATGAACGCGGCGACCCTGGAGGACCTGAGCCCGGGCAAGCAGCGGGCGTGGCTCTACCGCACGTTCAAAAACCTGTTCTTCGACTACTACCGCCGCTCGGTGCTCGAGACCGAATACGTGCAGAGCCTTCGCTCTGAGGCCGTGGAGAGCTCGGGGATACAGAACGTGGAGACCGGGCTGCTTTTGCAGACCATCAGCCCCCAGGACCGCACGATATTCCTTCTCCGGTACTACGAGGGCTACACCGCGAAGGAGATAGCCGAGCTGCTGCATCTCCCCGCGGGCACGGTGCGCTCCAGGCTGTCCCGCTGCCGGAAATACCTGAAGGAGCAACTATGATATCTATGGAGGGAAACGAAATGGCAAAGAAACTGCTTATAAACTGCGCAAGCTGCGACGCAAGAAAGCTCCAGGAGGAGAACTACTCCGCCTATGAGTCCATAACCGTAAACGCCGCCACGGTGCTGGCCAGTGCCGCGAGCAAGGCCGTGATGAACCGGTTGCCCTTTGCGCTCAACTGCGCCAACGTGATAGAGGTCGAGGGCGACGTAGACCTCCGCACCGTCAACGGCAAGGCCGAGATCAAGAGCGACGACGCGGTGCCGGAGCGGAAGTTTTACATGCTTGTGAACGGCGTCCTCACCATCGGCCCCGATACCCAGAAGCAGCTGGCCCAGTGCGTCGGCATGACCGTCAACGGCTCTCTGCTCTGCCCCGAGAGCTTGTATGCCGCCCTCGGCAACGTGAAGGTCAACGGCGCCTCCGCCTGCTACCCCGACGGCGCCATAGTCCTCCGTCGCAGCGCGGTCATCGACAAGCTGTTCGCCCTGCGTGCCAAGCGCGCCCTCTACTGGGCCGCCCGCCGCCTCATCATGGTGGACCCGGAGCTGGACGCAGAGGCCCTGCACGACAAGGGGGCAGCCTTCAGCGCCGCCGAGGTCATCATCGCCCAGTCGAAGGTGGAGGCGCTGCTCGACCTCATCGACGAAAAGGCGGACATCGTGATCGTCCCCGACGGCACCGCCGTGGTGCTGGACGACCTCACGCTGGACGAGAACGCCCTGCGCCGCCACGGCAGGCGCCTGTATGTCGTCGGCGACGTGACCGTCCCGGAGGGCGGCGGTGTGCTCGGCGAGATAGAGTATCTCAACGTCCGCGGCGACGCCCGCGTGTTCCCGGCGCAGAGGGAGAAGCTGCTCGAGGTGCTGACGGACATCGCCGGCGAGGTGAAGCTCGCGCGGTCCCACGGGGCGACCATAGGGGATAAGCCCGTGGTCAAGGTCACGAAGTGGATGCTCGAGCGTCAGCCCAGCGGCATAGAGGTCCGCGACTGCGCCGTCGTAAAGATAGCCGCCGACGTCCCGAAGGAGCTGCTCACGGAGCGCCTGCACATCGAGGACTGCGGCGTCGTCGAGTGCAGCGAGGAGCAGGAGGACGCCGTCGCCCTGGTGTGTGAAGACGTCGGCCAGATCGGCGGCGACGATTCGGACCCCGCCGGCGACATTCTCTCCGGCCTCAAAGACATGGCGAACACTAAGGTCATCAACGCCACTGACTACGTGCTCTGAGCCTCGCCAAAGCCGGGCGGCCGTGGTATAATGTCCGGCAGTGAGTCGAGCACGGGGTGATGAAGTTGAAGATCCATATAATCGGCGGCAGCGGCAGCGGCAAGACGTACCTCGCCAAAGCCCTGTCGGCAGAATACGGCATCCCCCGCCATGACCTGGACGACCTGCAGTGGGACAACGCGCGCGGATACGGCAGCAAAAGGCCCCGTGAGGAGCGCCGGCAGCTCTTGGACGAGATATTGAAAGAGCCCGACTGGATAATCGAGGGCGTGTATTATACCTGGTGCCGCCAGTGCTTCGAGGACGCGGACAGGATATATCTCCTGAGCGTCCCGAGGTATAAATACCGATACCGCATCCTCCGCCGCTTCGTCAGAAGGAAGCTGGGAGTGGAGGATGGCAAAAAGGAGACCCTCAAATCCCTCTCCGCCCTCCTGCGTTGGGCGGACAAGTACCAAACCGAGGATATGCCCGAGATACAAAAACTCCTCGCGCAGTATCCTGAGAAAGTGATATCAATCTAAACCACCAATAAAAAGACGCCGTGGTCAGTAGACCACGGCGTCTTGGCACCCCCGGCGCGACTCGAACGCACTACATTCCGCTTAGGAGTATGGCGTTCCCATTCTGTGTTCTTCTCTACTTCCTCTACAGTTTCGTCTCGTTTCATATCATGCCGTACGGCGGATACACCTAATCGCAAATTGTCTCTATAATACCCTGCTTTTAACCGCTTTTCAAAAGTCATATTAGCAAGAAATTAGCAGGAAGGATGATTTGCTGCCCAGCAAGGCAGCATGGAAATGGCCAACCTGGCGACATATTCAGGAGGAAAAATCATGGAACAAAAAGAGAAAGAATTGCAGCCCAAGACCCGTGCCTATACGGTGGAAGAGATTGCGGCCATCCTTCATATCGGGCGCTCATCCGCTTATACTCTGGTCAAGAAAGGGTACTTCAAAAGTGTACGCATCGGCACAGCCATCCGGATTTCCAGGAAATCCTTTGACGAGTGGCTAGATAGTTTAGAGCTTTAAGATATGTTATTCAACGGTATAGGCACATACCTATACCGTTGAATAACATATCTCGAATCGCCTTTCCGTTTCAAATAAAAATGAGTTTAATTAAAAGGTTAAATTCAACTTTTATTTTACAAATATTTATTGCCTTTTACTGTTATAATTCGCCAAACAAAGCTTTGACTTAAACACTTTTGTATTTGCCATTTAGCTCCGTTTGTATTTGATAGTTCGTATTATCCTCAACCTACACGTTCTCCGACTTTCGGCTATCATTTTGCTATCGGCTGGCGCTATCAGCAATGCAAAACTTTATGTATTGTATCACAATGGCGGGTTACCGACAAGTACGTTTGATGTAGATTTCAGCAGTCAAAGCAGGCTGCTTTTTCATCTATTTACCTCGTTTCTCTCAGCATTCTCGCCCTATACTGCGTGGGCGACAGGTCGGTTACGGATTTGAACACTGTGCCGAAGGTATTTATCTTCGGCATGCCGACAAGCTCGGCAATTTCCTGCACCTGATAGTCCGTATTGGCGAGGAGGGTTTTGGCGCGGTCTATGCGGGCACTTTTGACGTATGCGCTGAGAGCTTCGCCGGTCTGCTGCTTGAACGCACGGCTCAGATAGCTTGGCGAATAGTGCACCTCGCGCGCCAGCGCGTCGAGGCAGAGGTCGGATTCCAAGTGCGAGTCAATGTATCGCGTGAGCTGTTCGAGCTTTTCGCGCGTTATCTCGCCGGCGTACTCCTGTTCGCGTTCGCCTATTATGCTGGCAAGCAGACTGCGGAAGTTTGCGGCACTGAACGGCTTCTGCATCGCAGTGCAGCTCGGGCCGCGCCCGGAAAAGCCCGCGGCAAAGTCCAGTTTCAAGCTCGTGACAATCACGCTGGTACCACCTGACAGGGCGCGCTCGTTCTGCGATAAGCGCACATAGAACGTATCGGCGGCTACAAGCACATCGGGCATATCTGACTCAGGCAAAGCCCTCAGCTCACGCAGGCTGCCGAGACGTCCCATATATACGACGGATGACTTCAGCTCTCCCGTCAGTGACTTTTGGACGCAGCGGGCAAACAGCTCGTCCGTGTCCAGAACCCAGAGTTTAAGCATGGCCGCCCCTCGCAGTCCTCGGGATTGCCACAGTCACGGTCGTTCCTGCCCCACGGCTTGTGTCTATATCCATGCGCCAGCGCTCACCGTAGAGCAGGCGCAATGTGCGCATCAGCAGATATAGCCAGCCTTCCTTCGCAGGCGAATTGGATGGGTCAAGCATATACTGCATGAGGTCGGTGGAGACATCCTCATCCATGCCGGAGCCGTTGTCGGAAGCGGTGACCACAAGCTCGTCGCCCTCGGTATTCAGCGTTATCGTCAGCTCCGGGTCGAGACTCTCGCTTGTAAAGGCGTGTCGGAAAGCGTTGTCGGCAAGCTGTATCAGCATCAGCTTGGGAATCAGCGTGTCGGGCCGCGCTCCGTCAAGCCGCAGCTTCACTCGCACCGCGCTGTTAATACTCTTTTGCAGGTCTATATAGCGGCGCAGGTAGGCCGTCTCGCGCTCGACGCTGACAAGGCCGCCACCGTCAGAGCCGAGATATTGCAGCAGCTCAATCAGGTTACGCATACCCTTTTGTGTCTCGTCAGCATCCTCCAGCACCGCAAGCTGATGGATGGAGTTGAGCGAATTTATAGCGAAGTCTCTCAGCGAGTCCAGGTGTGCCAAACGGTTTGCATCCTCCAAAGCCGCAGAGCGGGTTTTATCCAGCTCCCAGCGCATTTTTTCAAGTTCCGCGTCACGGCGCTCCAATGAGTCATCGCGCAGGGCGGACATTCCCATCGCCGAGAGGTATTTCGCCGCATAATCCAGCAGGCTGGAATACAGCTTCAGCTTGTCAAACGGCACGGTGTTGAGCCGTGCCGTTTCACGTTCGTATCTGGCCATCATGCTGCGCTCGCCCTCGGCGTCGTCCTCTATCGGTATGTTGAAACGCGGCAGGGCCGCCATGCTCTCCGCGTCGGTCAGCACCTGACCGACGAATACAGCCCCTTGATAGCGCCCGTCAATGATGATTGGAGCGCAAATATCAATCAGCCCGTATGGGCAGACGTACATATACGCCTCGCCCCGGCGCGAGGCCTCAATAGCGGCGAACGAGTCTATGCGCTGACAGGTGGACGCGTCCTCTCCCTGTACACGCCGCCTGCGGCACAGCGCGCAGCTCACGCCGCCCATATAGGCGCTTATCATCTTCCCCTGATAGTCCATTACCCCGGTAAACATATTCGTAGTCTGTGCCAGATAACGACAGACTTCATCAACTTTACGCTTTGGTATGTACTCAAAAAGGCTGCTTTCAAGTTTGTTCGCACTCATGTTTTCGCCTCCTATGATATATTTATCATAGTTTCGCAATTATATCAAGGTAATTTGATATAAATTTCGGGATTGAATAAATTATCGGAGAGTTTATGCACGCATATCACTTCAACTTTGTTAATTTAATGATTATAC
>CAUAHS010000038.1 GCA_958428885.1 uncultured Eubacteriales bacterium | reverse complement strand
AGAAGGGGGAACCCCCGGCGAGGGTTCCCCCTTGGACCCCCTCCTGCGCTTCAATGAGCACAAGAGAGTTTCGCGCTCTGCGGAGCGCGACCAGAGGCTTTGCCTCTGGACTCCACCACCTTTGAAAAGGTGGACGAAACTTTCAAACGCGCGCTTTGCGCGCTGCGAACGTGCCGCCCCGACGGGCAGGGCAGCCGCTCACGGTAGTAGAAACCAGCGAACATCGCGGGTACGGTACAGTCCCCCGCCAAAGGCGCGTTTCTTTGGGGCTCCACCCCGTTTCTTTGCGCGCGAGCAAAGAAACGGGGTGGAACGAACAGTGCAGCGGGGTGCTTTTATCATTCCTTCGGGAAGGTCACGGTTATCTCCGTGCCCTTGTCGCTGGATTCTAGGCCGATCTGGCCGTGGTGGTACTGGGCGGCGTGTTTGACTATCGAGAGCCCGAGCCCGGTGCCGCCGGTGGCGCGGGAGTGGCTCTTGTCCACGCGGTAGAAGCGCTCGAACACGCGGGCCTGATGCTCCGGGGCGATGCCCACGCCGTTGTCCTTCACCCGCAGGCGTGCGCCGCCGTCGGGCAGCTGCTCCGTGTATATCGTTGCCATGCCGCCGTCCCGGCCGTACTTTATCGCGTTGTCCGCAAGGTTCCACACGATCTCCCACAGCAGCCGGCGCACGCCGGTCATGAGCGCTGCGCCGCCTTCGACGCTCAGACTGATCCGGCGCTTTTCCGCCGCAGGCTCCAGCTGGGCCGCTATCTCCACGGCCACCTCGTGCAGGTCCACCTGCTCCGTCGGGAAGCTCTCGCCCTCGTCCATGCGGGAGAGGTCGATGACGTCCTCGATCAGCGCCAGCAGCCGCGAGGCCTCGGTGCGGATGCGCTTGTAAAACTCCGCCTCATCGCCCTGTTTCACCAGGCCGGTCTCCAGCAGCTCCGCCGCGCCCATGATGGAGTGCAGCGGGGTCTTGAGCTCGTGCGAGACGTTGGCCGTGAACTCGCGCCTGATGCGCTCGGCACGGCGGCGCTCCGTGACATCGAACACCAGCAGCACCGCACCGCCGCCCGAGACCGGGCTGGCCGTCAGCTGATACTCGAGGCCCATGCGCTCTATGTTCGCCTCGCCGCGCTCGCCATGGCGAGCCTTCTCCATGACGGCACGCAGCTCCGGGCTGCGGTCCACGGTCAGGATGTCCTTGCCGACGCACTCGTCGTCCGCGCCGAACACCTTCTTGGCAGCGGGGTTGATGCTCAGTATGCAGCCCTCGGCGTCGAGGAGGATGAGGCCCTCGCTCATGCTGCTCGTCACCGCCTCGAGCTCGCGGCGGCGGCGGGTCAGCTCGTCAAGCTGGCTGCGTATCTGGCGCTGCTGCCGCTCCACGCGGGTCAGCAGCGGAGAGAGCTCGTCGTAAGTGTCGTTTTCCAGCGGGTGGTCCAGGTCTATGGAGTTGAGCGGGCCGACTATGCGCTTCGAGAGGCGCGAGGCCAGCAGCGCCGAGAGTATCACTGCCAGGACGATTATGACTATCAGCGGCTGCAATATGCCGAGCAGCAGCGTCGGCACCGTATAGTGCGAGGCTGCTGCACGCAGCACGGTGCCGTCCGAGAGCCTGAGCGCGATGTACACCGTCTTTTCGCTGAGCGTGGCGGAGACGCGCTTGCCCTCGCCGCTGCCGGTCTGGAGCGCCTGGGCGATCTCCTCGCGGTCGGCGTGGTTCTCCATGGAGGAGGCGTCCGCGTTCGTGTCGTAGAGCACGGTGCCGTCCGAGTCTATCCAGGTCAGGCGCAGGCCGTCCTGGCGGCCGAAGCTCTCGAGATAGGCCTCTCCGCCGGATTCGACGCCCGCGGCGGCCAGCTTTGCCTCAATGGTGAGCTGGGCCTCCTGCCGGGCGGAAAAATAGCTGTACAGGGCGCCCATGACCAGCACGAGGCAGGCCACAAACACCGCAAATGCCGCGAGAAAGACCGAGCGGAAAATGCGTTTAGTCATGCCTCACGCCTCCATCCTGTAACCGACGCCGCGAACGGTGCCGATGGCTGCGCCCGCGTCGCCCAGCTTCTGACGGAGGGTGCGGATGTGGACGTCCACGGTCCGGGTCTCGCCGTCGTAGTCCGTGCCCCAGATCTCGCTGAGCAGCCGGTCACGGGTGAACACGACGCCGGGACTGGACATGAGGGCGTACAGCAGCTCGTACTCCTTGAGCGTGAGCACGACCTCCTTGCCGTTTGCGGTGACACGGTGGCCGGCCGGGTCTATGGCTATGCCCCTAAGCTCCATGGAGCGCTCTGTGCGCTCCGGATTCGTCCGGCGCAGCACGGCGCGCACGCGGCTGACCATCTCCATCATGCCGAAGGGCTTGACGAGGTAGTCGTCCGCGCCGGAGTCCAGACCCGTTATCTTGTCGTACTCCTCGCCCCGAGCCGTGGCCATAATGACCGGTACGGTGCGCGTGGCGGCGTTCAGGCGGAGCTTTTTGAGTATCTCCAGCCCGTCCTCGCCCGGGAGCATGACGTCGAGGATGATGAGCTCGGCCGGGGCCTTTTTCAGCGCGGCGAAGAGCTCGGCGCCGCCCTCCACGCCCTCGGCCTCAAAGCCGGTGGAGCGCAGGGCGTAGACCTCGATGTCCCGCACATTTGCGTCGTCCTCTACACAATATATCATCACAGCATCTCCCTGCCCTTGTAGAGCCCCGTCGCCGCGAACTCCACCCACTCGGCGATGTTTGTCGCGTGGTCGCCGATGCGCTCGAGGTACTTGGCGATCATGAGCAGGTCGAGGGCGTACTCGCCGTCGCCGGGGCGGCGGGAGAGGCGCTCAATCATGGCGCTCTTTATGGCCTTGAACACGTCGTCGGCCTCGTCGTCACGCTTGGCGACGGCGCGGGCGGCGTCCGGGTCACGGCTGACATAGGCGTCCACGCTGTCCGTGACCATGGCGACAACTATCTGCGCAAGGGACTTGAAGAGCCCCGCGTCCTCCTCGTCGAGGGGGCCCATGAAGCCCGCGGTCTCGGCGATGTCGAGCGCCTGGTCGCCTATGCGCTCCATGTCGGTTATCATCTTCAGCGCAGCGGAGATCTGCCTCAGGTCGCCCGCCACGGGCTGCTGCTGGAGCAGAAGGCGCAGGCATATGCGCTCTATCTCGCGCTCCTTCTGGTCTATCTCCTCCTCGAGCGCGCTTATGCGCTCCGCCTGTTTCCGGTCCGCGTCCAGAACGGAGCGCGCCGTCACCGCGATGGCCTCCTCGCAGAGTGCGCCCATGTTGATGAGCTCGCGGTTCAAGAGCGCGAGCTGCCCGTCGAATCTCTGTCGCATATCAGCCAAACCTCCCCGTGATGTAGTCCTCGGTCCGCTTGTCCTGCGGGTGCGAGAATATCCGCTCCGTGTCCCCGAACTCGACCAGCTCGCCGAGCAGGAAGAACGCGGTCTCGTCCGAAACACGCACCGCCTGCTGCATATTGTGCGTCACCATGACCACAGTATAGCGGTTTTTCAGTTCCATCGCAAGCTCCTCGATCTTCGAGGTGGAGATGGGGTCGAGGGCGCTGGTGCTCTCGTCCATGAGCAGTATGTCCGGCTCGACGGCGAGGGCGCGCGCGATGCAGAGGCGCTGCTGCTGGCCGCCGGAGAGGCCCAGCGCGCTCTTGTTCAGGCGGTCCTTGACCTCGTCCCAGATGGCGGCGTCTCGCAGGCTGCGCTCCACGATGTCGTCCAGCTTGGCCTTGCCGCGCACGCCGTGGGTGCGCGGGCCGTAGGCGATGTTGTCGTAGATGCTCATCGGGAAGGGGTTGGCCTTCTGGAACACCATGCCTATCTGCTTGCGCAGGCGCGTGACGTCCACGTCCTTGCCGTAGATGTTCTCGCCGTTATAGAACACCTCGCCGGTGATGCGCACGCCGGGCACCAGGTCGTTCATGCGGTTGAGCGTCTTGAGGAAGGTGCTCTTGCCGCAGCCTGAGGGGCCGATCAGCGCGGTTATCTTGTTGGCGGGTATCTGTATGGATATGTCCTTGAGCGCGTGGTTGTCGCCGTAATAGAGGTTCAGCCCGCGGCTCTCGATTATCGTTTTGTCACTCATTTCGGTTCTCCCTGCTCTCAGTGTTTTTTGAGCTTTCTGCCCGCGAGTTTTGCGGAGATATTGATGATGAACGCGATGACGAGCAGCACGACGGCCACGGCGAAGGCCTGGTCAAAGTCTGCGCGCTCCTTGGCGTAGACGTACAGTGCGACCGTGAGCGTGGCGCCCGAGCTGTCGAAGAGGTTCTTGAAGAACTCGGTGACGCTGCTGCCGTAGTTCTGCATGAACATGCTCATGCCGGCGGTGAACATGAGGATGGCGCTCTCGCCGACGATGCGGCCGATGGCGAGGATGCAGCCGGTGACGATGCCGTCCACGCTCGAGGGCAGGACGACGGTTCGTATCATGTGCCACTTGCCGCTGCCGAGGGCGAGGGAGCCCTCGCGGTAGCTCTGCGGCACGGTCTTGAGCGACTCCTGAGTCGTGCGGATGATGGTGGGCAGGGTCATCATGACCAGCGAGAATGCGCCGGCTATCAGCGTCTTGCCCAGGCCCAGCGACTCGCAGAACACGATGACGCCGACAAGGGCGAAGATGATGCTCGGCATGCCGGAGAGCGTCTCGGTGGCGAACTCGATGGCGGAGACCAGCTTTTTGTTCGTGGCGTACTCCGTGAGGTAGATGGCGCTGCCGACGCCGAGGGGCAGGATGAATATCAGCGTGGCTATTATGATGTAGAGCGTGTTTATGAGCGCGGGGAGTATGCCCTGAACGTCGTTTATGACGCTCTCCTCGCTGGTGAGGAACTCCCAGCTCAGGCTGGGTACGCCGCGGTAGAGGATGTAGCCTATGAGGAAGATGAGCAGGGCGCAGATTATGGCGGCGGAGGCGTACAGCAGCGTGCGCATCACGATGTCGTAGGCCCTGCGGCGGGGGCTGAGCCCCTGGGTTATGGAGACGCGTTCGTTCATCAGTTGCCCTCCTTGTTGCGCTTGAGGAAGAGGTTGAGCACGGCGTTTATGAGCATGATGAAGAGGAAGAGCACGAGGCCGATGGAGAAGAGGGCCTGACGGTGCAGGTCCCCGGCGTAGCCCATCTCGCCGGCGATGGCAGTGGTGAGGAACTTGACGCTGGAGAGCAGGCTCGGCATGTTGGCGACGTTGCCTGCGACCATGAGTATGGCCATGGCCTCGCCTATCGCACGTCCGACGCCGAGGACGACGGCGGCGGCGATGCCGCTCTTCGCCGCGGGGGCGGAAACGCGGAAATAGGTCTCGAGCTCCGTTGCGCCGAGGGCGAGGGACGCCTCCTCATACTCGCGGGGCACGGCGTCGAGCGCGGTCTCGGAGACGGAGATGATGCTGGGCAGTATCATGACGGCCAGGACCACGACGGCGGCCAGCAGGCTGTCGCCCGCGGGCAGGTTGAAGACCTTGCGTATCGTGGGCAGGAGCACCATCATGCCCACCAGGCCGTAGACGACGCTGGGGATGCCGGCCAGCAGGTCGACCACCTCGCGGATGACGGCCGCCACCTTGCGGTTCGCCACCTTGGAGAGGAACACGGCCATCAAAAAGCCGATGGGCACACCGATTATTATGGCTCCGGCGGTGCCGTAGATGCTGGTGAGGATCATGGGCAGGATGCCGTAGGAGGGGTTGCCGCTCTTGTTGGCGGGGTCCCAGTTCGTGCCGCCCAGGAAGTTGAAAAGGCCCACCTCCCGGATGGCGGGGATGCCGGAGACGACCAGGTATATCGAGATCACGAGCACAAAGGCGACGGCCACGAGCCCGCAGATGAGAAACAGCGCGCGCATGAAGTTCTCCATGGCGTCCTTCACCCGGTGCTTCGAGTCTATGCGCTCCGCAGTCTGCTCCTGCGCGGCGGCGTTTTCCTTCGGCTTGCGCTCCTTGGTCCTGAGCTTCACTTTGCCGCGTCCTCCCTTCGTTGTTATAACTTGGTTCAAAGCTGTTTACCTCTTTCTCTTTCAGGGGTGGATCTGACAGAAGTTCACACTCCGGGTCTGAGCGCCTGTCAGATGCACCCCTCACTACAGGGCAATAGGCCCCCGGGTGTGGGGGCCTTTGCCTTTTATTCCGTACTGGCTCAGCCGTTGACGGCGACGGCGCCGGCGGCGGAGATGATGTCGGCGACATCAGCGCTCATGGCGTAGTTCAGGAAAGCCTGAGCGGCCTCGGAGAGCTCGGTGCCCTCGACGGTGACGATGACGAAGGGGCGCTGGATCGGGAAGCTGCCGTCAGCAACAGTGGCCTCGGTGGGGGCGACGCCGTCAACGCTCACAGCGGTGACAGTCTCATCGACAGCGGAGAGGGAGGCGTAGCCGATGGCGTTCGGGTTGGAGGCGACATTGCCGATGACGTCGCCGGTGGAGGAGTACTCGTTGAGGTACACGCACTTGTCCTGGATGCCTAGGATCTCCTCGAAGGCGCTGCGGGTGCCGGAGGCGGAGTCACGGCCGAACACAGCGATCTCGGCGTCATTGCCGCCGACCTCGGACCAGTTGGTGATCTCGCCGGTGTAGATCTTGGCAATCTGCTCGCTGGTGAGCTCGGTCACGGGGTTCTCGGGGTTGACGACGACGGCGACGCCGTCCTTGGCGATGACGTTCTCAACAGCGCCTTCAGCCTTCTCGTCGTCGGTCAGGCCACGGCTGGAGAGGCCGAGGTCGCAGCTGCCGGCCAGAACGCCGCTGATGCCGGAGCCGGAGCCGGAACCGTTGTAGTTCACGGTCACGCCGGGCTGCACGCTCTTGAAGCCCTCGATAAGGGCGAGCATGACGTCGTTCATGGAGGTGGAGCCGTCGGTGTTCACGATGCCGGTGAGCTCGATGGGCTCGCTGGACGGAGTGTCGGAAGCCGGGGTATCGGAGGCAGGAGCCTCGGAAGGATCAGTCTTGGCCTCGCCGCAGGCGGCCAGCAGGCCGAGGCAGAGGACCAGAGCCAGAGCTATGCTCAGAGTCTTTTTCATCTTGTCAAATTCTCCTTATATGTATTGTCGCGCGGGCTTTCCGCCCTGCATGATGGAGAATACAAAGGCCGTGTAAAATGAAAAAGCTCCGCTTTGTTAAATCAGGGTAAAGTTAAAAGTTTAATTTTTCTCTAATTCGCGTGAGTTAAGATAGGCTTTACTAGATGTGCGCGTTGACGCGGGGCGTCCCGGATGTTAAAATACAAGATGTTGGATGACGCGGCTTTGCGCGCTTTGCAAGGGGTTTGAGCGATGGATAAAAAGGGCGGCGGCTCGTTTATGCAGAAGGTCGCGGCGGTGATCGTGGACAGGAAGACGTTCTTCTTCCTCGCCTTCATCGTCATGGCCGTTTTCTGCGCTTTTTCCCGCAACTGGGTGAACGTCAACGACGACATAACAAGCTACCTCGCCAAGGACACTGAGACCCGGCGGGGTCTTGACATCATGGAGTCGGAGTTCACCACCTTCGCCACGGCCAACGTCATGGTCTCCAGCATCACCTATGACGCCGCGGCCAAGCTGGCGCCGCAGATCGAGGTCATAAACGGCGTCCACTCCGTCGAGTTCGACGACACGGAGGACCACTATAAAAACGCCTCCGCTCTCTTCGCCGTCACCTTTGACGGGGACACGACCTCAGAGGTCAGCGAGAAGGCCATGGACGAGATAAAGTCCCTGCTCGCCGACTATGACACGTACATAAGCTCCGAGGTGGGCAACCCCCTCGAGCAGACTATAAAATCCGAGATGGTGGTAGTCCTCGGCATCGCCGTCTTCATAATCATCGCCGTCTTGCTCTTCACGTCCAAGACGTACATGGAGATACCCGTGCTGCTCATCACCTTCGGCGCGGCGGCGCTGCTGAACATGGGCACGAACTACTGGTTCGGCACCATCTCCTACGTCACGGACTCGATAGCGGTCGTGCTGCAGCTGGCGCTGGCCATAGACTACGCCATCATCCTCTGCCACCGCTACACGGAGGAGCGTGAGCACCTCGAGGCGCGCGATGCCGCCGTCGCCGCCCTCTCCAAGGCCATACCCGAGATCAGCGCCTCCAGCCTCACGACCATTTCCGGCCTTGCGGCGCTGACGCTGATGCACTTCCGCCTCGGCTACGACATGGGCATCGTGCTCATAAAGGCCATAATCATGAGCATGCTCTCCGTGTTCCTGCTCATGCCGGGCCTGCTGGTGCTCTTCTCCAAGCTCATAGACAAGACCCACCACCGCAGCTTCGTGCCCAAGATCTCGCTCTGGGGCAAGATGACGGTCAAGACCCGCTATGTCATACCGCCGCTCTTCCTTATAATTGCGGCGGCGGCTTTCGTGTTTGCGAACCGCTGCCCCTACGTCTACGGCTACAGCACCCTGGACACGGTCAAGCAGAACGAGAGCAAGATAGCCGACAAGATGGTCGCCTCCACCTTCGGCACGGACAACCTCGTCGCCATGCTCGTGCCCTCCGGCAACTACGAAAAGGAAGCCAAGCTCCTCAACGCCATCTCCGCCCTGCCCGAGGTCGAGAGCGCCATGGGCCTTGCGAACATCGAGGCCATGGACGGCTACACCGTCACCAGCGCGCTGACGCCCCGGCAGTTTGCCGAGCTCACCGACCAGGACATTGAGGCCGCCCGCCTGCTCTACGCCGCCTACGCCGTGAACGAGAAGGACTACGGCCAGATCGTCTCCTCCATCGACGACTACACCGTGCCCCTGGTGAACATGGTGCTCTATCTGCGCGATCAAAAGGACGCGGGCTATGTCACGCTCGAGCGGGACATGGAAAAGACGCTGGACGACATGTGCGCCGAGCTGGAGTTCGGCCTCGCCCAGCTCGAGGGCGAGAACTGGTCCCGTTTCGTCATCTATCTGAACCTCCCCGAGGAGTCGGAGGAGACCTACGAGTTCCTCGACTCGCTCCACGGCATCGCCGGGACGTACTATGACGACTGCGTCCTCGTCGGCGAGAGCGTGAACGCGCGCGATCTGCGCTCCTCCTTCTCGACGGACAACCTGCTCATCAGCATACTCTCGGCGCTCTTCGTCGTGGTGGTGCTGCTCTTCACCTTCCGCTCCGTGGGCCTGCCGATACTGCTCATAATCGTCATCCAGAGCAGTATCTGGATAAACTTCTCCGTGCCCTATCTCACGAGCTCGAACCTCTTCTTCATCTCCTACCTCATCGTCAGCGCCATACAGATGGGCGCGAACATAGACTACGCCATCGTCATCTCCAGCCGGTATCTGGACCTCAAGAAGTCCATGCCCATCAAGGAGGCCATGATCGAGACGCTCAACCAGGCCTTCCCGACGATAATCACCTCCGGCGCCATGCTGGCCTCGGCGGGCCTCATCATAGGCCGCATGACCTCGGACAACACCATCTCGTCCATAGGCACCTGCCTTGGACGCGGCACGATAATCTCCATCTTCCTCGTCATGGGCGTCCTGCCGCAGATCCTGCTGCTGGGCGATATCCTGATAGAAAAGACCGCCTTCGCCATAAAGGCCCCCGAGATAACGCATGTCGAGGGCAGTACGATACGCCTGCACGGACGAGTGCGGGGTCAGATCTCCGGCTTTGTGGACGCCGACATCCAGGGCGTGTTCCAGGGCAGCCTGCACGCCATGGTCGAGTCCGGCGCCATAGAGGTGGACGAGACAAGGGCCGAACTCCCGCCGGGTGACGACACAACACCTGCGGACGACCGAGGGGAGGACACTAGCAATGAGGACTAAAAAGGCGCTGTCGCTGCTTCTGAGCCTGCTGCTCGTGCTGGGACTGCTGTCCGGTGCGGCGGGCGTGCTCGCCGACGAGGCGGCGCCGTCCGGCGTCACCTATTACATAAACGGGCTGGAGGACCTCCTCAAGCTCGCGGACAACTGCGCCGTGGACACCTATTCAAAGGACGTCACCGTCATACTTCAGACGGACATCGACCTAACGGGCTCGGAGTTTTCCTCCATCCCCACCTTCGGCGGCGTGTTCGAGGGCGGCGGCCACACGATATCGGGCCTGAACCTCACGGCGAACCGCTCGCACACGGGCTTTTTCCGCTACATCCAGCCCGGCGCCGAGGTAAAGGAGCTCAACATAGCGGGCAATGTGGCTCCCGGCGGTTCCGCGGAATACGCCGGAGGTCTGGCCGGAAACAACGCCGGTACGATCCGTGACTGCTCATTCAGCGGCACGGTAGAGGCCCTGACCTCCACCGGCGGCCTTGTCGGCGCCAACGAAAAGACCGGCGTCATCGAAAACTGCCGTGTCTCCGGCACCGTCACCGGCCAGCACTATACCGGCGGCATCGCGGGCCAGAACCTGGGCAGCATCGTCCGCTGCGTGAACTCTGCCGCCGTCAACACGACGAGTCAGGAGATCAGCACCGACCTCTCCGGCCTGAGCATCACCAACCTCGACTCCACCACCGAGCTCATCAACGACTACACCGACACCGGCGGCATCGCGGGCTTCTCCTCCGGCACCCTCAGCGCCTGCATGAACACCGGCGCCGTGGGCTATGAGCACATGGGCTACAACATCGGCGGCATCGTCGGACGGCAGTCCGGCTTTGTCGAAAGCTGCACCAACAGCGGCAGCGTCCTGGGCCGCAAGGAGGTCGGCGGCATAGTCGGCCAGATGGAGCCCTATCTGA
>CAUAHS010000037.1 GCA_958428885.1 uncultured Eubacteriales bacterium | reverse complement strand
CACGCCGAGAATGGCCTCGTTGGTGGGGGAGAACTTGTAGCCGAAGGTGCCGCCCGCGTGGTTCTGCACCAGGCGCAGCTTATCCATCGTGACGCCGATGCCGTCGGCTATCATGGGCATGTGCAGGTGGATGCCTATGCTCTTGGAGTGGACGGTCAGCATGCCGTCCTCGTCTATGTAGGCGTAGCCGTTGTCGGGCTCGAGGTAGAGGTGCGGCTGGCGCGAGCAGTAGCTCTCGACCTCGATGACGTTCGGAGCCGAATCAAAGTCGAAATCCGGTCCCTTGATGCAGTTGGTCTCGTAATAGGCGTTGGGGGTGCCGGGGTGGATCTCGATGGCATCGGGAGCCAGGGCCTCGGGCACGCTCATATAGGCGGGCAGGACCTCGAGGTCGACCTTGACGGCCTTTGCGGCCTCACGGGCATGGGCCTCGGTGTCCGCTGCGACTATGGCGATGGCGTCGCCGTACTGGAAGACCTTTTCATCGCAGAGGATGGGGCGGTCCCAGCCGTCGCACTTGTTGTTGAGCGGGAGCATGACAAGGCCGTTTATGCGGTTCTTGCCGGGGACGTCCTTGGCGGTGATGACCTTGAAGACGCCGGGCATCTTCTCGGCCTCGGAGGTGTCGACGCCCTTGATGTTGGCGTGGGAGACCTCGGCCTGGACCAGCGCCAGACGCAGGGTGCTCTCAGGCATGTGCAGGGCCTGGTCCGCGCCGAAGTCCCAGGTGCCGGTGACCTTCATGGCGGCGGAGGGACGGGCGTAGGTGGTGCCGGTGATGACGTTGTCGGTGGGCTTGAAGAGCAGGTCCTCCTTGCTCATCTCGCCGCGCATGACGGCGGCTGCTGCCATCGTCGCGTCGATAAGGGGCTTGTAGCCGGTGCAGCGGCAGAGATTGCGGTTCTTGTTGAACCAGTCGCGGACCTCTTCACGGGTGGGATTCGGATTCTGCTCGAGCAGGACCTTGGCGCTGACGATGAAGCCCGGGCTACAGAAGCCGCACTGGGCGCAGCCGAAGGCCATCCATGCGACCTGGATGGGGTGCAGGTTGTTGACGGTGCCGATACCCTCGATGGTCGTGATCTCGGCGTAGTCACGGAGCTTAGTGACCTTTGTGATGCAGGAGCGCGTGACCTTGCCGTCGACTATGACGTTGCATGCGCCGCAGTGGCCTTCGCCGCAGCCGATTTTGCAGCCCGTGAGCATCAGCCGCTCGCGCAGGACCTTTGCAAGCGTTTCGGTACCCTCCAGCACAAGGGTGCGCTCGACCCCGTTGATGATTAGGACTTTCTTGATCATGCGGTTTCCTCCTTACTGTTGTTGCGTTTATTGCATACTTTTCATATTCTTCAAAGCGCAGACGCGCCTCAAATCACACTTTTAAAGAGTCCGAGCTTGTGATATAGTGGAGCCGGACCCCAAAACGGGGATTGTAAACCGCTGGAAAGGAGAACGGTCATGTCAGAAAACGAAAAACTCAGGGAGATAACCGCCGCTGAAGTGACGGTGGAGGTCACGGATTCCCGCACCGGGATCACCGTACGACGCACCCTGCCGATAGATTTCCATGAGACTGCAAACTGCCTTCGCCTGGCCGCGGAGGACGCTGAGGGAAAGCCCTCTGAACTTGTATTTTATTCCAACACGGGTCTCGGCCGCCTGCGCGATCTCACCGGCGGAGGGCCTGACAAAGACCCCTGCGGCGGACATGGCGGCGGCGATTTAAATTAACAAATCCTTTATACCGATTCTACTATCGGTGTTCAATAGCGTCAAATTGTTTTAGTTTACAAGTCGGTTTTTGTGTGTTATTATACAAACAATCAGGACCGGCGGCCGTTGGGCGGGCCGGAGGACGAAAGGGGGCGCACGGCATGGAGACCGGCGCCGTTGTCGTCGCGGCAGGAATGTCCTCGCGTATGGGCGATTTCAAGCCCATGCTCAGCATAGGTTCAATATCTGTTGCTCAGCGCGTTGTTGCCACACTCAAGCAGGCGGGAGCCGCCCGCGTCGTGGTGGTGACGGGTTACAATGCGGAGGAATTGGAGCGCCACCTCGCAGCCAGCGGAGTGGTATTTCTGCGCAACGAGAACTACCGCACAACACACATGTTTGATTCGGCTCTAATAGGGCTCAGGTACCTGCGGGACAAGTGCCGGCAGGTGCTTTTTACGCCTGTGGATATACCACTTTTTACCGCAGCGACGGTGGATGCGCTGCTTGAAAGCGGTGCGGAACTGGCCTGTCCGGTCTGCGGCGGCAGCCGGGGACACCCGATATTGATGTCGGCTAACGTCATAGACCGCATACTGGAGGATTCCGGGGAGGACGGACTGAACGGTGCGCTCATGCGCTGTGGAATACCCATGACGTTCGTGGAAGTGGACGACCTCGGCATACTGCACGACGCGGACACGCCGGAGGATTACCGAGAGCTGCTGCGGCTGCACAACAGCCAGCTGACCCGGCCGCAGGTGCAGGTGTCCATATGCCGGGAAAAGCGCTTTCTGGACCCGCGGGTGGCCATGCTGCTTGCGCTGACGGACGAGACGCAGTCGGTCCGCGCGGCATGCCAGAGGATGCAGCTCTCGTACAGTTCGGGCTGGAACGCCATAAACCTGCTCGAGAGCGAGCTGGGCTATCCTATCGTTGCGCGCTCCCAGGGCGGCCAGCACGGCGGTCGGAGCAGTCTTACCGAGAAGGGTCGGGCACTGCTCCGGGCCTATGAGGCCTATACCCTGCGTCTGCGTGCCATGGCGGACGAGCTCTTTGCGCAGTATTTTCCCGATTTATTTAAATAGTATTGCCCGGATGGACTTGACATGAGAGAGATTTACCTTATCCGGCACGGGATGCCGGACTTCCCCGGCGGGGCGAGGATGTGCCTTGGCCGGACGGATCTGCCTCTGGGGCTCAGGGGCCGGCTTCAGGCGGCGCTCCTGGGAGCGGAGTTTGCGCCGATGGGGATAACGGAGTGCTTTTGCTCATCGCTCTCCCGCAGCCGACAGACGGCGGAACTCATGGGCTTTGCCTCGCCCGTCATCGTGCCCGGTCTCGAGGAGATGGACGCTGGCGACTGGGACGGACTGAGCTTTGACGAGATAAGAAGGCGTTGGCCGGAGTATTATGAGCGCCGTGGACGGGACCGCTCGCTCCCGCCCCCGGGCGGGGAGGAGTTCGAGCATGCGAGCGCCCGGTTCTCGGCGGCTGTGGCGAGGGTCATGGCCCTCTCGAGGGGCGGGGTCATCGTCGTCTCACACTCCTCGGTCATACAGACTCTGCTCTGCAAGCTGGAGGGGAGGCCCTTTGACTGTGCGCGGGACTTCAACCTGCCCTACGGCTCCTTGACCCGCCTCTCTTCCGAGGGACCGGGACAATTGCGGCTCATCGAATACGGCCGCTTGCCCGTGTCGGAACTGACGCCGGAGCTGGCCGACCGGCTTCTGGATGCGGCGGAACTGCCTGAGCCGCTCAGGGCCCACTGCATGGCGACGGCGGAGGCTGCAATGGAGATCGTCTGCGCCCTTGCGGCCGCCGGCATATGCCTGAACGAGACGCTGGTGTATGCGGCGTCGCTGCTGCACGACGTGTCGAAGGGTATTCCCGACCACGCGCTTGCCGGGGCGGGGCTCATGTCCCAGCTCGGATATTCGGAGCTTGCGCCGCTCATCGCCCAGCACCACGACATCGAGGACCCGGCCAGAGTGGACGAGGCCCTGGTGGTCTACATCGCGGACAAGCTCTGCCGGGGCGACAAGCGCGTGAGCGTCTCCGGACGTTTCAGGGCAAGTTTCGACAAGTGCCGGGACGCCGAGGCGCTCCGGGCTCACGACAGGAGATATGAGGCGGCGCTTGCCGCCGCACGAAAAATAAACGATATCTGCGGAAAGGATGTCATAACCATATGAGAAATATGTTCAAGACAATAGCCGAGCGCCTGAGTGCCGGTGAGGAGCTAGTGCTGGTGACGGTCATCGCCTCCTCGGGTGCCACACCGCGCGGTGCGGGCGCCAGGATGCTCATCGGCAAGGACGGACGAATCTGCGGCACGATAGGCGGCGGTGCGGTCGAGTACCGCTCCGAGCAGATCGCCAAGACCGTGCTGGAGGAAAAGCGCAGCGGCGAGCACGACTTTTCACTGACCAAGAGCGACGTGCAGAACCTCGGCATGATCTGCGGCGGCGCCGTAAACGTCTATTTCAGCTATATCCCGGCGCACGACCCCTATGTCCTCTCCGTGGCGGAGGAGGCGGAGCGCCGCTTTGCCAAGGGCGAGGACCTCTGGCTGCTCTCGGAGATATCCGACGGCGGCAAACTGGGCCTCTGGTCCGAGGACGGCTTCTTCGGCCTCGACGCTCCCGAGTGGACCCGGGAGATCATGAGCCGTCACCCGACGCGGAAAAAGGTCGACGGCCGGGACTTCTACGCCGAGCAGATAAACTCCTCCGGCAAGGTCTACGTCTTCGGCTGCGGCCACGTGGCGCAGGAGCTGGTGCCGGTGCTCGAGCACGTGGGTTTCCGCTGCGTAGCCCTGGACGACAGGCCGGAGTTTGCAAACGAACAGGTCGTCCGAGGCGCGGAGAAAGTCATGCTAGTGGACTTTGAGCACATCGACCAGAGCGTCAGGATAGGTCCCGAGGACTATATCTGCATCATGACCCGCGGACATGCCTACGACACCATCGTGCAGGCCCAGGCACTGCGCACCCCCGCGTTCTACATCGGCGTCATCGGCAGCAAGGCCAAAACCGCTGGAGTGCAGAAGCAGCTGCGCACCATGGGCTTCACGGACGAGGACTTCAAGCGCATCACCACGCCCATCGGCCTCGACATCAAGGCCGAGACTCCGGCGGAGATCGCCATCTCCATAGCTGCGCAGATGATAGAGGTCAGGGCGGGGAGGAACGCGCTTTGAAGCGAAGGCTCCTGTTGACGGGACCGATAGGCTGCGGCAAATCCACCCTGATCGTGAACGCGCTGGGCAGCGCGATAAAGCACGCGGGCGGCTTCCTCACACTGCGTGTAGTGGAAAGAGGGCGCCTTGCGGGTTTTGACCTCGCCCCCGCCTGCGGCGGACCGAGGGAGAGATTCCTGAGCTTCGGCGAGGGCGGCACCGTGAGGGACGAGCGGCCCTTTACGGTGACGGCGCCGGCGCTGCTCAAAGAGGCACAAAAGAAAAAATTCGCCCTCCTGGACGAGATCGGCGGCTTTGAGCTGCTGTATCCCGACTTTTACGAGGCGCTGACGCGCTTTTTCTTCTCCGGCACGCCCTGCGTGGGCGTTTTGAAGGCCATGCCGAGCGCCGAGGAGCTCAAGCGCCGTGTATCCCTGCCGCCGGAGTATCTCGAGGCGGCTTCGGAGCTGCACGAGCTGCTCAGCTCCGACCCGGACACCCTGGTCCTGGAGACAACAGGGCGCTACGACTTCAACGCCGAGGGCGCGCTCAGACACTGGACAGAAGAATACGCAATGTGACCGCCTGCCGGGGAGGACACCCCCTCCCCGGCGGATAAAACAGGGATATTTGCACCCCGGGGACTTGTATTCAAATACAAAACGCCAAGTCTGAAAGGAAAGAGACCGAATATGTGGGAGCTATATGACGCGCTGCTCGCCGGCCTGCCGAGGGGCGGGACGATCTCGAGAGCGATACCCGGCGAGCGCTGGACGCTGGTGGAAAACGACCTGGGCGGCTCGGGCTACGCCATGACCACGGAGGGCGACACGGTGCCCGCACGCTATCCCAACGGCATCGAGGGCATGCGCATAAAGGTTGCGGCCGAGGCGGCAAAGAGCTGGAACTTCAGGGAATCCGGCCTCGGTGTCGCGGCGATAAACTCGTTTTACAACACCGTGGAGCGCATGGCGGAGCTCGGCTGCTCCGAACCCTACGACAACTACTGCACCCGTGGCCTGGACCTCACGGGCCGGACGGTGGGGCTCATCGGCCACCTGCGCATGCCGCCCGGGACGCTGGAGGCGGCAAAGCGGGTGTGCATCCTGGAGCGGCACCCGAAGCCGGGCGACTACCCGGACTCCGCCTGCGAATATCTCCTGCCCGAGTGCGACACCGTGCTGATAACGGGCAGTTCGCTAGTGAACAAGACCCTGCCCAGGCTCCTGGAGCTGTGCAGGGGGGCTTATGTCGTTCTGACCGGTCCGACCGTGCCAATGTGTCCGGCACTGCTGGATTTCGGCATAGACCGGCTGGCCGGCATGGTGGTCACAGACAAGGCCGGTGCGAGACTGCATGCGGCTGAGTGCCGGGAGGGTCCGCCCTATCCCTACGGGCGCACCTTCCTGCTGGGGAGGGATATCTGAGTATGAATAGAAAAGACAAACTCCTGAGCGGGCCGGACACGATAGTGCTTCTTACGGTCGTCCTCATAGTGTGCACGCTCGTGTCCTTCGTGTTCGGGCACTATCCCGTGCCGTTCAGCGAGCTGTGCGGCATACTGGCCAACAAGTTCCTCTCCATCTTCGGCCTGGGGATAGAGCCCTTCTGGGACGGAAACATGGAAATAGCCGTCTGGAACGTGCGCCTGCCGAGGGTGCTGATGAGCGTCCTTGTCGGCGCCTGCCTTTCTGCGGCCGGCGCGGCGTATCAGGGCGTGTTCCAGAACCCGATGGCAGCCCCGGACGTGCTGGGCGCCTCGGCTGGCGCGGGCTTCGGTGCGGCGCTTGCAATTTATGTCGGGCTCTCGAGCGCTTACATAACCATCTCCGCCTTCGGCATGAGCCTGCTCACCGTGGCTCTGGTGTTCTGGGTGAGCAAGCACGCCAAGGGCGAGCGGGTGCTGGGCCTGGTGCTGGCGGGCATCATGGTGAGCTCACTCTTCCAGGCAGGCACCTCGTTTATAAAACTTGCGGCAGACCCGACCAACAAGTTGCCGGAGATAACCTACTGGCTCATGGGCAGCCTCTCCGGCATGGAGTGGAAGGACCTGGGCTTTGTGATCTGGCCCATGCTCCTGGGCCTTGTGCCGCTTTTTCTGCTCAGGTGGAGGCTGAACGTCCTCTCCATGGGCGACGACGAGGCGCGGGCTATGGGCGTGGACGCTGGCAGGCTCAGGGTCGGCGTCATAGTCGCGGCGACGCTTGTGACCGCGGCTTCGGTGTCCGTCTCCGGCATGATAGGCTGGGTCGGTCTCGTCATTCCGCACATGGTGCGGCGCATCTGCGGTTCCGATTACCGCTGGCTGATGCCCTGCTGCATGCTGGGCGGCGGCACCTTCCTGCTCATAGTCGACAACATCTCGAGGAATGTCACGACAGCGGGCATACCGATAGGCATACTCACCGCCTTCGTCGGCGCACCCTTCTTCCTCTGGCTGATAACGGGAAGGAGTGAGAGACTGTGAGCATCGAAGTGAAGGATCTCTGCTTTTCCTACGGCGAACGGGAGGTGCTCCACGGCGTGAGCTTCAAGGCCGAGGACGGGGAATTCCTCTCCATCCTGGGACCGAACGGCGTGGGCAAAAGCACGCTTTTCCGCTGCGTACTTGGCCTGCTGCGGGACTACACCGGCAGCATCACGGTCGAAGGCCGTGACGCCAAAACGCTGAGCATCCGCGAGGCGGCAAAGCTCATCGCCTATATCCCCCAGAGCTCGCACCCGGCCTTCAACTACAGCGTGCGCGACATAGTGCTCATGGGCACGACCAGCGGCCTCGGCACCTTCTCCACACCGAGGAAGGAGGACGTCCGCCGCGTGGACGAGGCGCTTGAGAAGATAGGCATATCACACCTTGCAGACCGCTGCTTTCACCGCATATCCGGCGGCGAGCGCCAGCTTGCGCTCATCGCCCGGGCTCTGGTGCAGCGCTCTCCGGTGCTCATGCTCGACGAACCGACGGCGAGTCTCGACTTCGGCAACCAGCTGCTCGTGCTGACACAGGCACGGGAGCTCGCAAGCGAGGGCTACACCGTCATTCAGACCACGCACAACCCGGAGCAGAGCTTCATGTTCTCGGACCGTATCCTCGCCATCTGCGGCGGTGAGGTGCTGACCGAGGGCAGACCCCGTGATGTGCTGACACCCGACATGATGCGCCGGCTCTACGGCGTCGAGGTCGAGGTCTCCAGCCTCTTTGACGACAGAGTGCGGGTGTGCACCCCGGCCTCCGTCGTGAGGGGCCAATGAATTTGCGTTTCCTGGCTTTCAATACATAAACAGGAGGAAAATCCCGAAATGAAGAAAAAGATCCTTGTGCTCCTGCTGGCGCTCTGCATGCTCGTGGGGCTGCTCTCCGGCTGCGGCCAGACCAACGCTCAGACCAGTGAGCCGCCCGCCGAGGAGTCCGCCGCCCCGACTGAGGACGCAGCCGAGACTCCAACTCCCGAGACCCGCGAGTTCACGGATTCCACCGGCCGCACGGTCACTGTGCCCTATGAAGTGACGAAGGTCGCCATCTCCGGCCCTCTTACCCAGGTCTACGCCATCCCGCTGGTGGGTGACCTCATGGTCGGCGTCTCCAACTACATCGCCGAGGACATAGCGCTCTACCTGCCCTCCTACATCTCCGAGCTGCCTGAGCTGGGCCAGCTCTACGGCGGCAAGGGCGAGATGGACCTTGAGGCCCTGCTGGCCGCCGACCCCGACGTCGTCATCGACGTGGGCGACACCAAGGACGGCATCGCCGAGGACATGGACAGCCTGACCGAACAGACCGGCATCCCCTTCGTCCACATCGACGCCACCGTCGAGACCGCGCCTGAGGCTTACCGCATGCTCGGCGAGCTGACCGGCAAGACCGAGAAGGCCGAGGAGCTCGCCACCTGGTGCGAAGAGACCTATGCCATGATGACCGACATGATGGCCAAGGTCGACGCCGACGGCGCCCGCAAGAGCCTGCTCTACTGCCTGGGCGACAAGGGCCTGAACGTCATCGCCAAGGGCTCCTACCACGCCGAGACCATCAACCTCATGTCCGACAACCTCGCCGACCTGCCCGAAGTTGTGTCCTCCGGCCTGGGCAACGAGGTCGACATGGAGCAGATCATGGTCTGGAATCCGGACGTCATCATCTTTGCCCCCGACACCATCTATGACAGCGTGGGCTCCAATTCCACCTGGCTGCAGCTCGACGCCATCAGCTCCGGCAACTACTACAAGACCCCCTACGGCCCCTACGGCTGGCTCTCCAGCCCTCCGTCCGTGCAGCGTTACCTCGGCATGCTGTGGCTGGGCGCCCTGCTCTACCCCGACTACTGCGAGTATGACCTCCAGACCGAGGTCACCGAGTACTACAAGCTCTTCTACGAGTGCGACCTGACCCAGGAGATGTACGACACCCTCACGGCCGGCGCCATGCCCGCGGACTAAGCCTGCACAATAAAAGCAAAAAACTCCCGTCCGGAATGCCCGGACGGGAGTTTTTTTATTATGTCTCAGTCCACCCGCTCGTAGGTGCAGAAGCTGCACTCGTACTCGCCGGAGGTGAAGGGCTCCTCTTCGACACATTTCCAGTCGGGGAGGGAGTCGAGATTCGGGAAATAAGCGTCGGATTTGGGTGTGGCGCCGATCTTGGTGACGTAGATGCGGTCGAGATATGGGAACATCGCCATATAAATGCTCGCCCCGCCGAGGACAAAGACCTTTTCGGCGTCCTGCGACGCGTCTATGGCCTCCTGAAGCGTGTGCACGACCCGCGCACCCTCGATGTCCGCGTCCTGGCGCGATATGACCAGGTTCACCCGGTTCTTCAGCGGCTTGCCGCCGGGAAAGTCCTCCATCGTCCTGCGCCCGACTATCACGGTCGAACCGCTGGTGAGCTGGGCGAAGTGCCGCCTGTCTTCGGGCACGACAATGGGCTGTGTGCCCTCGGAGCCGATGCCCCAGTCCGAATACACTGCTACGATAGCGTCCATTTGTCCTCCTTTTCTGCGCCGGATCACACCGCTATGGGTATTTTCTCGTTCAGCTCCGTGTACTCGTAGCCGGGCAGGGAGAAGCTGTTCTTTGTGAAGGCGTAAAAATCCTTCACGCTCTCGTCCAGTATGAGCTTCGGGGCCTTTTTCGGCTCGTTTTTTATGATCTTCTCAACGATCGGCACATGCCGGTCATAGATGTGCGCGTCGGCGATGACATGCACCAGCTCGCCTGCCTCAAGTCCCGAGACCTGTGCGAACATGTAGGTGAGCGCCGCATATTGGCAGACGTTCCAGTTGTTCGCCGCAAGCATGTCCTGGCTGCGCTGGTTCAAAATGGCGTTCAGCGTGTGCCCGGTGACGTTGAAGGTCATGGAGTAGGCACAGGGGTAGAGCGCCATCTCGTGCAGGTCCTCAAAGTTGTAGATGTTGGTCAGGATGCGCCGTGAGGCGGGGTTGTGCTTGAGGTCGTAGAGCACGCGGTCGACCTGGTCGAACTCGCCCTCGGGGTACTTGTGCTTCACGCCCAGCTGATAGCCGTAAGCCTTGCCTATGGAGCCGTTCTCGTCCGCCCACTGGTCCCAGACGTGGCTGCCGAGGTCCTTTATGTTGTTGGACTTCTTCTGCCAGATCCAGAGCAGCTCGTCAATGGCGCTTTTCCAGTAGGTGCGGCGTATCGTGAGTATGGGGAACTCGCCCCTCAGGTCGTAACGGTTGACTATGCCGAACTTCTTGACCGTGTGAGCCGGGGCGCCGTTGTCCTCCCAGTGTGGACGGACGTTCTGGTCGGTGTCCCAATAGCCATTTTCAAGTATGTCCCGGCAGTTTTTTATGAAGATTTCGTCGGCATAGCTCATGTCCCGGCCTCCATTATCCGCCAGGGGCGGAATGTGTAAAATTTATATAAAATAAGTATAAACCATCCCGGCGGCACCCGCAAGCGGCAATTGCATAGAATAGATTGAGAAAGGGGCGTGGACTTTTATGATTTTTGCCTTATGCGGCGGCGACGGACGGCAGGCGCGGCTGGCCGGACTGCTGATTGCGGACGGACACAAGGTGCGGGCCTGGGC
>CAUAHS010000036.1 GCA_958428885.1 uncultured Eubacteriales bacterium | reverse complement strand
CGCAGAATTCCACGGTCTGCCCGGCCCCGGTAATCTCATAGGTCCGCCGCAGCACCGCCTGTACCTTGGCCGTAAGAACCATGGGGTCCACAGGCTTGGCGATGAAGTCGTCCGCGCCCATGTTCATGGCCATGACGATGTTCATGTTGTCCGAGGCGCTGGAGATGAACATCACCGGCACCTGGGACACCCGGCGTATCTCGGCGCACCAGTGGTAGCCCGAAAAGCGCGGCAGAGAGATGTCCAGCAGCACGAGCTGGGGGTCGAAGGCGGCGAACTCGGCCATGACCGCGCCGAAGTCCTCGGCGCAGCGGGCCTCAAGCCCCCAGCTTGTCATCTGCGAGCAGACGGCTCCGGCGATGACCGGGTCGTCCTCGACGACGAACACGCGGTACATTTCTCAGATCACGCCCGGGTAGAGGGGGAAGCGCTCACAGAGGTCCATGACCTCGGCCTTGACCTCGGGCACGGCGGCGTCGCCCTCACGCATGAGGCGGAGTATGAGCTCGCCGATGCGGCGCATCTCGGGCTCCTTCATGCCGCGGGTGGTGGCGGCGGGGGAGCCGAAGCGCACACCGCTGCCCAGGTGGGGCGGCTGCTTGTCGAAGGGGATGGCGTTCTTGTTGGCGGTGATGTGAGCGCGGTCGAGCAGCTCCTGCATGTCACGCCCGGTGACGCCCATGCTCATGACGTCGGCCAGCAGCAGGTGGTTGTCGGTGCCGCCGGAGACGAGGCGGACGCCGCCCTTCGAGAGCGTGTCGGCCAGGGCGGCGGCGTTGCGCACGACCTGGTGCTGATACTCGGCGAACTCGGGCTGCATGGCCTCCCTGAGACAGACGGCCTTGCCCGCGATGACGTGCATGAGCGGACCGCCCTGGGTGCCGGGGAAGATGGCGGAGTCTATCTTCTTGGCGAGCTCCTCCTTGCAGAGGATGATCGCGCCTCTGGGACCGCGCAGGGTCTTGTGCGTGGTGGTGGTGACCACGTCGGCATAGGGCACGGGCGAGGGGTGGGCTCCGCCGGCGACCAGGCCGCCGATGTGGGCCATGTCCACGAACATATAGGCCCCGACCTCGTCGCAGATCTCGCGGATCCTGGCCCAGTCTATGATGCGGGAGTAGGCGGAGGCGCCGGAGATTATCATCTTCGGCTGCAGCTCCTTGGCCATGCGGCGCATCTCGTCATAGTCGATGAGCTCGGTGGTGGGGTCCACGCCGTAGGGACGCACGTCGAAGTACTTGCCGGTGATGGACGCCTTGGCGCCGTGGGTGAGGTGGCCGCCGCAGGCGAGGTCCATGCCCATGATGACGTCGCCGGGCTTGGTCAGCGCGAGGTACACCGCCACGTTCGCCTGTGAGCCGGAGTGCGGCTGGACGTTGGCGTGCTCGGCGCCGAAGAGCTCCTTGGCCCTGTCGCGGCAGATGTTCTCTACGATATCGACGTATTCGCAGCCGCCGTAGAAGCGCTTTCCGGGATAGCCCTCGGCATACTTGTTGGTGAGATGGCTGCCGACGGCCTCCATAACCGCCGGAGAGGTGAAGTTCTCGGAGGCGATAAGCTCGATGTGGTCGCGCTGCCTCGTGAGCTCCTGCTCCATGGCGGCGAAAATCTCCGCGTCCTCGCGGCGTAAATGCTCATAATTCATGTCAAAACAGCTCCTCGGCCTATATTTTTCCCACTCCATGCGTCCGCATAAAGATACTGTATTATACCACCCCGCCGGCGGATTAAGCAATTACAATATCGCCCTCAAAAAGCGGCGGTGTATGTTCACTCTGCACAAATGTCCGTGACGGAGATACTATTGCCCCGCACCGCTCCGGAGCCGCATCTGGGGCTTGCAAAGGGCGGAAGATATACTATAATGTGCCTTGCCGGGAGGCACCGGACAATATTCGGACAGGAGCGGCGGCTGTGAGAAAGCTCAACGACCTTGGCGGCGACCCGATACGCCCGCTGGTATGGCGCATAGCCTTTCCCAGCATGCTGGCGCAGTTCGTCAGCGTGCTGTACTCCATCGTGGACAGGATATACATAAGCAACATCCCCGTCACGGGCGAGACGGCGCTGGCGGGAGTCGGCGTCTGCGGACCTGTCGTGACCATGCTCGGGGCTTTTGCCTTCCTCGTCGGCGTGGGCGGAGCGCCGCTGATGAGCATCAACATGGGCGCCGGCCGGACGGACGAGGCGAGGCGCATCCTCGCCAACAGCTTCCTCGTCCTGTGCGTCTGCGCCCTCGTCCTGACGGCGGCGGTTTACCCGCTCCGCCGGCCGATGCTCATGTTCTTCGGCGCAAGCGACGTGACTTACCCCTACGCAGAGGAGTATTTCTCCATCTACCTTGCAGGCACGGCCTTCAACCTCCTCTCCCTCGGCATGAACCAGTTCATCATCAGCCAGGGCTTTGCAAAGAAGGGCATGTTCTCCGTCGTGCTCGGCGCCGTGCTCAACATCGTGCTCGACCCGCTCTTCATCTTCGCCTTTGACATGGGCGTCGCCGGGGCGGCCGTCGCCACCGTGCTCTCCCAGCTCGCGAGCTGCGTATACGTCCTCGGCGTACTCTTCGGCCGGAGCGTGCCGGTGCGCATCGGTTTCGGGCGGTACAGCCTCAGGCTCGTGGGGCGCATACTCGTGACGGGCATCTCGCCCTTCCTCATCATCTTTGTGGACAGCATAATGATAATCTCCATGAACGCCGTGCTGCAAAGCTGCGGCGGACCGGAGCTCGGCGACAGGCTCATCACCTGCGCCACCATCGCCCAGAGCTTCATGCTGGTCGTGACCATGCCGCTCGGCGGCATCTCGGGCGGGACCCAGACCATCCTCGCCTTCAACTACGGCGCCCACCGGCGTGACCGCATACTAGAGGCGCAAAAGCACATAACGCTGCTCTGCGTGGCCTATACGGCCATAATGTTCGCGCTCGCCCGCCTGGGCGGCGGCCTCTTCGTGCGCCTTTTCACCACCGAGGCCGACCTCGCCGCCGAGGCGCTCTCGGCCATCCGGGTCTGCACCCTCGCCGTCATCCCGCTGGGCGTGCAGTACGCCATAGTGGACGGCTTCACCGGCATGGCCCAGGTCAAGCTGGCGCTGCCGCTCTCCGCCTTTCGTAAGATAGTATACTTCGCCGCCCTCTTTGCCCTGCCGGCCGCCTTCGGCGCCAGGGCCGCATTCTGGGCCGAACCCGTCTCCGACATCCTGGGACCCATCGCCAGCGTCACCGTCTACGCTTTGTGCATACGCCGGATACTCGCCTTCCCGCCCGCGCCGAAACACCACGAATGAGAGCTCCGGGAGTTTCCTTTATAAGGTCTTTATGTTGACAATGCCGCGCTCATAGTATATAATTCCGCCATTAGTCACCGCTTCAAGCGGAAAGGAGCGAACAGAGTCCCCATGGAGGACGGCAATACCGGCGACGGAGACGAACACACCGCGTGCACATCCGCCATATCGCGCATATCTGTACCCTTCAGGGCACAGGTATGCTTTTTTGCGCCCTGAAACGGCCGGACTCCCAAGATTTTTAACTGGAGGAATCAACACACTCAATGGACGACTTGGCTACAATAATATTCATGGCGGTACTGGTCATCTTCTCCGCCTACTTCTCGGCGACGGAGACGGCCTTTTCCACCCTCAACCGTGCCAGGCTCAAGGCCGACGCCGAGCGGGGCGACAAGCGCGCTGCGGATGTGCTCCGCCTCGCCGGGCAGTACGACAAGCTGCTCTCCACGCTGCTCATCGGCAACAACATCGTGAACATCGCCCTCTCCTCCATCGGCACGGTGCTCTTCATCCGGCACCTGGGCGAGGACGCGGGCGCCTCGGTCGCCACGGCGGTCATCACCGTCGTCGTCCTCATCTTCGGCGAGATCTCGCCCAAGAGCATCGCCAAGGAGGCGCCCGAGAGCTTTGCCCGTTTCTCGGCGCCGCTGCTGAGGGTGTTCATGTGGATACTCACCCCGCTGAACTTCGTCTTCAGCATGTGGAAGCGCCTGCTCTCCAAGCTCATCCGCATCAAGGCCGACCACCGCATGACGCAGGAGGAGCTCTCCGTCCTCGTGGACGAGGCGGGGGAGGAGCGCGGCATCGACAGCGACGAGGTGGAGCTGCTGCGTTCCGCGCTCGAGTTCACGGAGCTTGAGGCCGGGGACATCCTCACCCCCCGCGTGGACCTCGAAGCCGTGCCCGTGGACGCCGCTTCCGACGAGGTCGCCGCGGCGTTCCGCTCCTCGCGCTTTTCCCGCCTGCCCGTCTTTGAGGGCAGCATAGACAACATCACCGGCGTCGTGCACCAGAAGGACTTCTACGACTCCGACGGCCTGGGCGAGGGCGGACTGCGTGCCATCATGACCACGCCCGTCTATGTCCCGCCCGGCACGCGCATAAGCTCCCTGCTCAAGACGCTCCAGCGCGCCAAGGCGCACATGGCCGTGGTCACGGACGAGTACGGCGGCACGCTGGGCATCGTCACGATGGAGGACATCCTGGAGGAGCTCGTCGGCGAGATCTGGGACGAGCACGACGAGGTGGTGGAGGAGCTCCGCCAGACGGGCGAGGACACCTACCGCGTCAGCGGTTCCGCCGAGCTCGACGGCGTGTTCGAGTACTTCGGCATCGAGTGCGAGAGCGAGAGCGTCACGCTCAGCGGCTGGGTCATGGAGCAGCTCGACCGCATCCCCAAAGCCGGCGACAGCTTTACATACGGCGGGCTGTGCTTCACGGTCCTGTCCGTATCGAGCCGCCGTGTGGACGAGGTGGAGATAAAGCGAGTCGCCCCGCCGGATGGGGAAGAGGAAGAATAAAAAGCAGTCCCGCCGCCTGATTTCAGGCGGCGGGGCTTTTGCGCTTACTCGCGTGCGCCGGAGGGTTTCTCGGGATTTTTGTCCCGGATCGCCATTTCGACCCCATCTCTTCGGCGCCCGCCCAAAGAATGGAGTGGACCGGCAGCACAACGGCGCACCCGCACCCGCCATGCGGAATATTTCCCCCTTGACATTGCGGGCGCAATGTTTTAGTCTATATAAATGTAAATCCGTGCAAATTGCACTTATGATTGGAGTTCTTATTATGAAGAGGATCAAGACCCTTGAGACCCGCGATCTCTGCGCCAGCGTCAGGAACGGCGGCTGCGGCGAGTGCCAGACCTCCTGCCAGTCTGCCTGCAAGACCAGCTGCGGCGTTGCCAACCAGCCCTGCGAGAAGAAATAATTAGCGCACGCTGAAAAAACGGCGCCGTCTCCCCACGAGGCGGCGTCTTTTTATGCACTCTTGAGAAAGGGGGCCTTCCTTTGGTCCACCAGTACAAGCTCAATGGCTACGACATCGTCCTCGACACCGCCTCCGGCTCCGTCCACCTCGTCGACGACGTCGCCTATGACATAATAGAGATGTACAAGTCCCGCTCCGCTGACGAGATCTGCGCCGGGATATGCGAAAAATACCCCGACGTCACGCGCTCCGACGTGCTCGAGTGCCTCGACGACGTGGCGGAGCTGGAGCGCGCTCACAAGCTTTTCACCCCCGATAACTATGAGCAGCTGGCCGCCGACTACAAGGGCTCGTCCCACGTCATAAAGGCCCTCTGCCTCCACGTCGCCCACACCTGCAACCTCAACTGCTCCTACTGCTTCGCCAGCCAGGGCAAGTACCACGGCGAGAGGGCCATAATGTCCTTCGACGTCGGCAAGAGGGCGCTCGACTTCCTCGTCGAGAACTCCGGCGACCGCCGGAACCTCGAGGTCGACTTCTTCGGCGGCGAACCGCTCATGAACTGGCAGGTCGTCAAGGACCTCGTCGCTTACGCGCGCTCCATCGAAAAGGACGCGGGCAAGAACTTCCGCTTCACCCTCACGACCAACGGCGTGCTGCTCGACGACGAGGTAACGGACTTCTGCAACCGCGAGATGCACAACGTCGTGCTCTCCCTCGACGGCCGGAAGGAGGTCAACGACCGCTTCCGCGTCGACGTCGCGGGCAACGGCAGCTATGACCGCATCGTGCCGAACTTCCAGCGCTTCGTCGCAAAGCGCGGCGACAAGAGCTATTACATGCGCGGTACATACACGCACTACAACACCGACTTCACGGCAGACCTCTTCCACATGGCCGACCTCGGCTTCACCGAGCTGAGCATGGAACCCGTCGTCTGCGCCCCCGGCGACCCCTGCGCCCTCACCGAGGAGGACTTCCCCGTCCTCTGCGAGCAGTACGAGATCCTCGCAAAGGACATGCTCCGCCGCTGGCGGGAGGGCAGGCCCATCACCTTCTACCACTACATGGTCGACCTCAGGCACGGTCCCTGCATCTACAAGCGCGTCACCGGCTGCGGGAGCGGCACCGAGTATATGGCCGCCACCCCCTGGGGCGAGCTCTTCCCCTGCCACCAGTTTGTCGGCGACCCTAAGTACAGCCTCGGCAACATCTGGGACGGCGTCACGAACACCGCCGTGCAGGGCGAGTTCCGCTCCTGCAACGCCTATTCCCGCCCCGACTGCAAGGACTGCTGGGCTCGCCTCTACTGCTCCGGCGGCTGCGCCGCAAACAGCTACCACGCCACGGGAAGTATAGGCGGCGTCTATGAATACGGCTGCCGTCTGTTCAAAAAGCGCATGGAATGCGCCATCATGCTCCAGGCCGCAATGGAGCTGGAGAGCGAAAAATGAGGACGCCCATCCGCGACTTTGTGGAGAGCTACGGCCAAAGCTGCGCCCACCGGCTCCATATGCCGGGCCACAAGGGTCGAGGGCCGCTCGGCTGCGAGGCGTCCGACCTGACCGAGGTCGCCGGCGCCGACGACCTCGCCTGCCCCGAGGGCGTAATACTCGAAAGCGAGGAGAACACGACGGGCCTCTTCGGCTCGCGCCACACGTTCTATTCGACGGGCGGCAGCTCCCAGTGCGTCAAGGCCATGCTGCATCTCGCTTACATCTTCCGCCCGGAGGGCGCCGGAAGGCGCGTCATCGCCGCCAGGAACGCGCACAAGAGCTTCCTGCACGGCTGCGCCCTGCTCGGGCTCGAGCCCGTGTGGCTCTATCCCGACGCACCCTCCCCACTCTGCTCCTGCCCCGTCTCGCCCGAGGCGCTCGGGCGGGCGCTCGAGACGGGTGAGAGGCCGATTGCGGTTTACATAACTTCGCCGGACTATCTCGGCGGAGTTCAGGACATCCCGGCGCTGGCTGAGGTCTGTCACAGGCACGGCGTGCCGCTGCTGGTGGACAACGCGCACGGGGCGTATTTGAAGTTTCTCTCTCCCTCCGGGCATCCGCTGGACCTGGGGGCGGACATGTGCTGCGACTCGGCGCACAAGACGCTGCCTGTGCTGACGGGCGGGGCGTATCTGCACGTCGCCGGGGGCGCCATGGCGGCGTATGAGGCCGAGGCGAGGCATTCGCTTGCGGTGTTCGGCTCGTCGAGCCCGTCGTACCTCATCTTGCAGTCGCTGGATATGTGCAGCGCCCGCCTTGCCGGGGGGTATCCCGGGCAGATACGAAAGACGGCGGCGGAGGTCACGCGGTTGGCGGCGGAGCTGGGCACAGCGCCTGCGGAGGGCGACCCGTTGAAGCTGGCTGTGCCGGCGTACGAGTTCGGCCGCACGGGTCGGGAGCTGGCGGGGCTGCTCCGGGAGCAGCGGGCGGAGCCGGAGTACGCGGACGAGGACTGGCTGGTGCTGATGTTCACGCCGGAAGTGGACCCCGGGGCTTTTGACGCGGTGCGCCGGGCGCTCTCGGGACTGGTCCGGGGCAAGGCGCTGAGGCCGCAGGCTCTGCCGGGTCCTGGAGAGCGGGTGCTCTCCCCGCGCGAGGCGCTGCTCTCGAGGCGGGTGAGCGTGCCGGTGCGTGAGTCGGCTGGTCGGGTGTGCGCAGAGGCGGCGGTGAGCTGTCCGCCGGCGATACCGATAGCCGTCTGCGGCGAGCGGATAAGCCCCGAGGCGGCGGCGCTCATGGAAAAGCTGGGCGTTTGCGCCGTAAGCGTCGTGGAGGGGCTTGAATAAGCTCGAACGTTGTGATATTATGTCAACAAATCTTCTTTGGAGGTCCGCCGTGGAGAAGGCAACTGACATCATACTGGTCATCTGCGGAACGCTGCTGTGCGCAGGCGGGATGTTCTCGGTGGGGAACACGTTTCGCTCGGTCACCGGCATAGTGCTGGGGCTGGCGCTTGTCGTACTGGGTCTGGTGAACAAGGACTGGGCCTGGCCCTTCGGCAAGGGCAAGAGGAAGCACGGCACGGAAAGCGGGGAAAAGTGATTTGCAAAAGCTCAGTTTTGAGCGGGAGGCGTTAGGCTTTCCGATAAACGTGACGCTGTCGGGCTGCGGCAACGACACGTTGGTGAAGATAAGCGGAGGCTGTACGCCGCACATAGGCAGTGTGAGCGTGGCGTACTGGGACAGCGGTGAGCCCGTACTGCGGACTCTGCTTCTGCCGGGGCATCGGGACGATGTGGTGAGCGACATGTTTGCGGAGCGCCTGTCGAGCCGCCTGGGCGCGACGGTGACGGTGGTCTGCGGCATACACTACGAGTCGCCGGGCCGGGAAGGCATAGACGCGGTCCTGGAGTGCACGCGCGAGCTGCTCGACGACGTTCTGGACGCCTGCGGCCAAAGCGCGTAAGCGCATCTGAAAGATTCGCCCACCTTTTCAAAGGTGGGCGAAACTCTTATAGGCGCGCTTTGCCCGGGAAAGCGCACATCCGGCTCCAAAATCTCCCTTCTATTGACATCCCGCCCAGCCGATGTTAAATTGTAGCTTAAAGAGGAGGTGTTCCACTATGTACGATAACGATGACCGCGGCGGACAGGTGCCGGGGCAGAATGACGCGGTGGTCAGCCTCGTGCTCGGCATTCTTTCCGTCGTGCTCTGGTTCTTCGGCTATTCCAGCTTTCTCTCCATAGTACTCGGCGTATTGGGCCTGGTCTACGCCTCCAAGTCCAAACGGCTCGGCTTCAACGGTGGCATCCGCACAGCCGGCTTCGTGCTCTCGCTCATCGGCGTCACCGGCGGCGCCATTGTGTTCATCGCCTGCGTCGCCTGCGTCGGCGTCATTAGTGCGCTCGGCGTCAACATCTATTACTGACACGCTCTGATACGCCTGATTCAGTGTAACGGCCCCAAGCCGTTACACTGATTATTTAAGGAGGCCACATGCTCCCTTTCATAAACGTCTTCGGCCGCAGCCTGCCCATGTACGGGCTGCTGGGCCTGCTCGGCTTTCTGCTCGGGCTGCTGTTCATAATATTGCGCGCGCCAAGGTTCTCGCTCTCGCGGGACGACGCGGTGTATATATACGTCTTTTCCGCGCTGGGTGCGCTGGCGGGGGCGAAGCTGCTCTACCTCCTCACCGTGCTGCCGCAGCTCGTGGAGCTGGTGCGCTCCGGGGCGGAGGCGGGGGAACTGCTCGGCTATGTCTCGGGCGGACTGGTGTTCTTCGGCGCTGTGCCCGGCGGACTGGGGGCGGCCTGGCTCTCCGCCCGGGCCTATCGGGTGCGGCTTGCGGACTTCATGCCTCTGCTGGTGCCCGCGCTCGCGCTCGTGGGGGCGCTCGGGCGGGTCGGCTGCTTCTGCGCCGGCTGCTGCTACGGCGTCGAGTGCGCCTCTCCCCTCGCTGTGGTCTATCCCGCCTGCTCGCTTGAGGCGCCGCCGGGGGTGCCGCTCCTGCCCGTGCAGCTCTTTGAGTCCGCCGTGCAGCTCGCGCTCTTCCTCGCGCTGCTCTGGTTCACGTCAAGACCGCAGCGGGCTCGCTTTGCCGCGGAATTTTACCTCGCGTGCTACTGTCCCGCGCGCTTTGTGCTCGAGTTCTTCCGCGGCGACGAGGTCCGGGGTGCGCTCTGGGGGCTCTCGACCTCGCAGTGGCTCGCCGCGGCGGGATTTCTGGCGGTTTCTTTATACTTTTTTATGCGCTCAAGGCACAAAATGCCCGATTGATATCTAATATGCGCTGTGATATAATGATTGGCAATGTGTTTAGCGTGACCATCAAGGGAAAAGGGGACGGTATTCCGATGAATTACGTAGTGGTGGATCTGGAGTGGAATCAGGCGATGAGCTCCAAGTCCTCCGTTTTCAACAGGCTGCCCATCCATCTCCGGGGCGAGATCATCCAGATAGGCGCGGTGCGCCTCAACGAGGACATGACGCCCGGAGAGGAATTTCAGATAGACGTCAAACCCGTCTACTTCAAGCGCATGCACTACAAGGTCAAAAAGCTCACCGGCTTCGACAAGGAGCGCCTCTCGCACGGCGTGTCCTTCCCGGAGGCGCTCGCGCAGTTCCGCGCCTGGTGCGGGGACGACGTGACCTTCCTCACCTGGGGCTATGACGACCAGGGCATCATGGAGCAGAACATCATCATCCACGACCTGGACTGGGACTGGATAGCCGGCTGGGTGAACCTCCAGCTCATATACAACCTGCAGACCGGCGGGGACAAGAACCAGAAGTCCCTCGCCACGGCGATGGAGCACTTCGGCATAGAGCAGACCCGTGTGGCGCACGACGCGCTGGGCGACGCCTACAACACGGGCCTGGTCTGCTCCAAGCTGGACATGGTCTCGGGCATGGAGCAGTACGCCGATGCGGCGGAGATCCTCGCCAGCCGCAGCCCGCACAAGGAGAAAAAGCCCCGTCCCGACATGCCGGAGCCCATCGCCCACAGCGCCTTTTCCGGCTACGCCTCGAAGGGCGACGCCTTTGCCGACTGCTCCCTCGCAGCGCCCGGCTGCCCCATCTGCGGCGGCGAGATGCAGTTCTCCCGGTGGATAAACCAGGGCGACCAGCGCTATATGTGCCTGGCCGAGTGCCCGACCGACGGCAAGCTCCTGCTGCGCATAAAGTTCAAGCATACGGACGACGGCAGCTATTCCGCCGGCCGCCTCGCCTATCGCGCCGACGAGAACATGCAGAGCTTCTACGCCGCAAAGTCCGCCCAGCCTCGCAGCCGCGGACGCCGCCGCCGTGCGAAAATTTCTAAGCAACAGGAGCGTAAGGGACAATGAAGATCATTCTTGTCGGAGCCGGGCGCATGGGGCAGGAGATAGCAAGGCGCCTTGCCGAAGAGAACCACGACATCACCGTTGTGGACACCAACGCCGACTGCCTTGAGGAGATCTCCACCGG
>CAUAHS010000035.1 GCA_958428885.1 uncultured Eubacteriales bacterium | reverse complement strand
GAAGAGCGTCGGCTACTTCACCATCATCTTCTACGCGGGCATAATGAACATCTCCGTTGACGTCCGCGAGGCGTCAATCATCGACGGCGCAACGCCCAGGCAGAGGTTCTGGCGTATAACTGCGCCGCTGCTCAAGCCCATCACCTACATGAACGTGACCCTGGGCATAATCTGGTCCTTCCAGGCTTTTGACATCGTGTACAAGCTGACCGGCGGCGGGCCGTTCAACGCCACGTCGACGATCGCATACATCATATACGCCTACGGTTTCCAGGACTACCGCATCGGCTATGCCTGCGCAATAGCCATCCTGCTGCTGATCGTGATACTCATCATACACCTCATCCAGCAGAGATTCTTCGATGAAAAGGAGGACTGAGCCATGGTAAAGTCGGATAGAAAGCGCCCGAGCTTTTATATCGGAGTGGTGCTGGTCACGCTCTTTGCTCTGCTTTGCGTGATACCGCTCATCTACATGATCTGCGTCTCCTTTGCGCACACCTCGACGATGTATATCAAGTTTGAGGACATCGACTTCACGGATTTCTCAAACTATATCTACCTCTTCGTGAACAAGGATTTCGGCCGCCCGCTGCTCAACAGCCTCATTGTCGTCGTTGCAAGCGTCATTATCGTCGACCTCGTCTCCTGCACTATGGCCTACGGCTTTGAAAAAAAGCCCATTCCCGGCAAAAAGCCCATGTTCAACATGGTCCTGGCCACCATGATGATACCGACCCAGGTCGTGTTTATCTCGCTCTACGTTATGATGCGCAAGGCGAACATGCTCAACACCTATGTCGCGCTGGTCATCCCGCTCATAGGCGCCTTCGGCGTGTTCATGATGCGCCAGTTCATCAGAAGCGTGCCCAACGACTTCATCGAGGCCGCCCAGATAGACGGCTGCTCCGAGCTGCGAATATACCTGCGGGTCGTGCTGCCCATGGTCAGGCCCGCGAGGATCACCCTCGCCGTGTTCACCTTCAACTCGGCCTGGAACATGTTCCTCTGGCCCCTCATCGCCACCACCAAGAACGAGATGCAGACCCTGACCCTCGCCACGTCCTCGCTGACGAGCCACCTCGCCACGAATTACGGCTATCCAATGGCTGCGGCGACGATCTCGTTCCTCGTGCCCTTCGTGCTCTACTGCCTCATGCAGAAGCAGTTCGTCGAGGGCATCGCCCTCGGAGGTGTCAAGGGCTGATGCAAGGGCCGGACGTAAGCAGAATACTTTCGCGCTGGCCTTACCCTGAAGCGGCGGTTGCGGCCTATTCCACGGCCATGACCGCCGCTTTCAATAACCCTGAGGCCGGGAGCGCGATAGAGTCCGCGATGGCGGACTATGAGGCCGGGCGCAGGATAGACGCCCGGGCGCTGCTCGCACACATGGAGGCGCTGGCACCCGAGTGCGGCGTCGACGCTTATACCATGCGGATGCTGCCGCTCATAGCGGCGCTGGACGCTGCGGAGGAGAAATATCGCGAGCGCGGGCTTTCCGGGGAAATGTTCCGCGACTCCTTTGCGGACCTGCTCTGGAAAACGCTCGAGTGCGGCCGCCATCACGGCATTTGGGGCTCGACCGCTGCGCTCTGGACCTGGGGATTTTTCGAGTTCCGCATCTTCGGCCTGGGCAGGCTCCAGTTTGAGCCCGTAGAATACGCCGGAGCGCCGGCGCTGAGCGTGCACATACCCTCGTCCGGACCGCTCAGGCACCCGGACTGCGTGGACTCTTACGCGCGCGCGGCGGATTTCTTCGGCAATCGCCGCTTTGTCTGCGACTCATGGCTGCTGCACCCGGTCTGCCGGGAACTGCCCGAGGGCTCGGGCATCCGGAGCTTTGCGGCGGACTATGAGCTGCAATTTGTGACGGACGACCCGAAATTTCTGGACGTATGGAACATCTTCGGCACCGCCTGGACAGGCAGCGCCGCGGATTTGCCCGCGGACACGAGCCTGCGGCGGCTCTGGCGCGACTATCTGCTCCGGGGCGGAGTGCCCGGCCGAGGCTACGGGCTGTATGAAAGTTTCTGAGAAAGAAAGTTTCAAAAGCACGGTGTTTGTGATATACTGGGTTTAACAAGGCGTCGGGAGGACAGATATGACGGATATCGAGATCAAAACACGGAGCATATACGACGAACTGAGTCCTGCGGAGCAGAAAGTGGCCTGGTATTTCCTCCAGAACCTCGGCTCAGTATTTGACGACCCCATAGCCGTGCTGGCCGAAAAAAGCGGCGTCAGCCAGGTCATGTGGGTGCGTTTTTGCAAGGCCCTGGGCTTCTCCGGGCTGAAGGACATGAAAAAGAACCTGTTTTTTCAGCTCAGCCAACAGCGTGCAGAGGCCTCCGCACCGAGCATGGACTTCCTGGACACCCGCACATATTCGAGCGTCGAGGGCATCATCAGCGGCGTCGAGGCCGGCTCGCTCGAGGCGGTGCGCAGCACGGCGCAGATACAGGACGCCGAAAAAATAGAGACTGTGGCGGCCAAGATCGCGGAGGCGGACTGTGTGCGACTTTTCGGCGTGGGCGCCTCCGGCCTCGTTGCAAGCGACCTCTATTACAAGCTGCTGCGTGTGGACGTGAACGCCGTGTTCTGCACGGATTTGCACGTCCAGCTCACCTATATAACGGGCGCAAAGCCCGGCGATGTGACCATCTTCTTTTCAAACTCGGGCAACACCACCGAAATACTCGAGCTCGCGCGTGCCGCACGTGAGCGAGGCGCCTGCGTCGTCGCCGTCACGAAGTACGGGCCGAACCAGCTGGCGGATCTGGCGGACTATGTGCTGCCAACCTCGTCGCCGGAGCTTCAGTTCCGCAGCGGCGCAACAAGCAGCCGCCTGGCGGCGCTCTTTGTGGTGGACGTGCTCTTCACCACGCTCTGCAACAAGAACTACTCCACCGTGGCCAAGCCTCTGGCGGAGAGCTATTCCCAGTGCAGCAAGCACCACGCCTGATATAAGAGGGGAGAGGCGCATGAAAATCACAGGCTTTCGCATCGGCCTCGTCTCAGCCAGGCTCCGTGTGCCGTTCAAGACGGCGCTCAGGACCGTGGACAGCGTTGAGGACGTGATAGTCGAGCTCGAGACCTCGACCGGCCAAATCGGAAGGGGGGAGGCCCCGCCGACGGCGGCCATAACAGGGGAGACTCTCGACTCCATCATCGCCGCTTTGCGCGATCATATCTGCCCCAAGCTCGTCGGCCGCGACATTTCGGACTTTGAGGAGCTGCAAAGCACCGTCCAGACGGCCATAGTCGGCAACAGCAGCGCAAAAGCCGCGGCGGATATCGCGCTCTGGGACCTCTATGCCCAGAACTGCGGCCTGCCGCTATACAGGCTGCTCGGCGGCGGCACGCCCAGGCTTGAGACGGACCTCACTATAAGCGTAAATAGTCCTGATATCATGGCAAAAGATGCAGAATATGGCATAAATAGCGGCTATAATGTTTTGAAAACAAAGGTCGGCATAGACCCTGAACTCGATTTTGCGCGCCTGAGAGCCGTGCGCAGCGCGGCAAAGGACGCCAGGATACGCATCGACGCCAACCAGGCCTGGACGCCCAAACAGGCCGTGAGGCTGCTCAATCAAATGCAGGACGCAGGGCTCGACATCGAGCTCGTCGAGCAGCCGGTCAAGGCCCAGGACCTCGAAGGCCTGAAGTTTGTTACAGCTAACTCGCCGGTGCCCGTACTCGCGGACGAGAGCGTATTTACGCCTCGGGATGCGCTGCGCATAATGCAGGTGCGCGCGGCGGACATGGTGAACATCAAGCTGATGAAGTGCGGCGGTATTATGAACGCTCTGAGGATAGCCTCGGCGGCCGAGGTCTACGGCGTCGAGTGCATGATGGGCTGTATGCTGGAGGCCAAGGTCAGCGTGACGGCGGCGGCACATCTGGCGTGTGCGAGAAAGATAATAACGCGCATAGACCTGGACGGTCCGGCGCTGTGTATCGAGGACCCGGTGACGGGCGGCGCAGAGTTCAAAGGCCCGGAGATAACTCTGCCGGACGCTCCGGGGCTTGGCATCAGCGGAATTGAGAACCTGCGCTACATTGTTTAATGAGAAGGCTCCGAAAACTGAAAATCGGCTTCGGAGCCAATTTCTCCTCCTCTGAATTAAACAAAATTTTTATTTTGTTTAATTTTATGTGTTTTTACCCGTTTACAATTTGCTCACCTTGCCTTACAATATAGTGGCTGGAGGTGAAACAGCTTGGACTACCGCAGCGAAGCGCCGGCGGTGCTCAGGGACTTTCTGAGCTACCACGAGACCATCAAGGGTCATTCGCGCGCTACCGTCGACGAATACTTTCTCGACCTGAGAAACTTTTTCCGCTATCTGAAAATCGAACGCGGGCTTGTCCCGCGCTCCACGGAGCTTGACGAGATCTCCATCCAGGATGTGGACCTCAAACTCATAGCCTCCGTCACGCTCAACGACGTCTACGACTACATGGCCTTTCTCTCGCGCGACAAGGTCAAAAACGAGCGCAGCCACGAGCCGGAATACGGCCTGATGGCCTCCTCGCGCGCCAGAAAAATCGCCACGATACGCAGTTTTTATAAATATCTGACGGTCAAGACCAAACAGCTGGACGTAAACCCCGTCGAGGGCCTGGACACGCCGAAAACGACAAAATCCCTCCCCCGCTACCTGACGCTCGACGAGTCCCGACGGCTGCTGGACGCCGTGGACGGCGTGAACCGTGAGCGCGACTACTGCATCATCTGCCTCTTCCTCAACTGCGGTCTGCGTATATCGGAGATTGTGGGTCTGAACATAGGCGATGTGCGCGAGGATTCACTGCGAATACTCGGTAAGGGCAGCAAGGAGCGCATCGTATACCTGAACGACGCCTGCCAGGCGGCCATCGAGGCCTATAAGCCGGTGCGTTCACAGATGGTCAACCGCTCGGTCAGCGCGTTCTTCGTATCTAATCGCCGCCAGCGCATGAGCCGCGAGACGGTGCACGCCATGGTAAAAAAGACGCTGCTCAAGGCAGGACTGGACCCGGACAAGTATTCAGCGCACAAACTGCGGCACACGGCGGCGACGCTGATGCTGCAAAACGGCGTGGACGTGCGCACCTTGCAGGAGGTCCTGGGCCATGAGCACCTGAACACGACGCAGATATACACGCACGTTGACAACTCCGAGCTCCGTGTTGCGGCGCAGGCCAATCCCCTGGCAGAGTACGTTTCCGAGAAAAATGACACCTCGGATAAATAATTTGCTCTTTTGTACAAAATTTTCAGGCGAATTTTGAGAACATTTCCGCCTCATTTTCGTCTTTTTGCATTGCGTGACCAATTCTAAAGCATAGGAGAGAAAAAGATGAAAATCACCCGACGCATTACCGCGCTAGCGCTTGCACTGCTGATGATCGCCGCCCTTGCGGCCTGCGGCAGCAGCTCCGACGATCCCACCTCACCGAGCGACGAGGTCATAGGCGACGTGGCCTCCAGCGCCGCACCCAGCGAGAGCCCAGAGCCCTCGGACGAGCCCGAGGAGACGGCGGAGCCCACCCCCACTCCCACTCCCACTCCCACTCCGACCCCGGCGCCCACGGCGCAGCCTACTACGGCTCCGACACCCACGCCCTCTGCTCAGCCCTCTGATAAGCCTGTGGAGCCCAGCGATGCGCCTGTTTCGCCCTCCACTCAGCCGAGCGAGGAGCCTTCCTCCGGCAGCGTCGACCTCAGCGCGTTTTTCAGCACCGTGACCTCGACCTACGAGTTTGCGTCCCTCTCTGACCTCGACAGCACGATGCTCGACAACTACTACCCCGGCCTGACCGCGATCTCCACCCTCCAGCTCATCGCCAAGATGCCCATGATAAGCGCCTCCGGCCATGAGATAGTCCTCATCCAGTGCGAGAATTCCGACGACGTTGCTACCGTCCAGAGCATTCTTGAGGCCCGCAAGCAGGCCCAGGTCGACGGCGGCGCCTGGTATCCCGAGACCACCGCACTCTGGGAGAAAGCCGAGATCTGCGTCTCCGGCAACTATCTGATGCTCGTCTCGCACGAGAACGCCGCGGACATAGCCGCCAGTTTCTACGCACTCTTTGCCTGATAAAATCTGACAGCCCGGAGGGACGCCGCCGATGGTCTTTTCCAGCATACTGTTCATGTTCATATATCTGCCCGTGGTGCTGTTTCTTTATTACATCTCCCCGGTCAGATGGCGCAATCCCATACTCTTCGTCGCAAACCTGGTGTTTTACGGCTGGGGCGAGCCTGTTTTCATCGTCCTCATGCTGTTTTCCATCACGGTAAACTATATTAACGGCCTGCTCATAGGCCGCTGGAGGCTCACACAGAAGAAGAAAGCCAAGACCGTCCTCGTCATAAACGTGGTCATCAACCTTGGACTGCTCGGCTTTTTCAAGTACTACGACCTCATCGCCGAGACGCTGAGCCTCCTGCCGTTTATCGACATCAAGCCGCTGGGCATCGCCCTGCCGATAGGCATCTCGTTCTACACCTTCCAGACGATGTCCTACCCGATAGACGTCTACCGCGGCGACGCGGACGTGCAGCGCAACTATGTCAGCTTCGGCACCTTTGTGGCGCTCTTCCCGCAGCTCATCGCGGGCCCAATCGTGCGCTACAAGGACGTCGCAGACCAGCTCGGCTTCCGTGCGAGCAGCATCGACCAGTTCTCCTCCGGCGTCGAGCGCTTCATGGTCGGCGTGGCGAAAAAGGTGCTCATCGCAAACAGTCTCGGCAAGCTCTGGGACTACTACGCCGCCATCCCCGACGGCGGGCTCACTGTCCTCGGCTCCTGGCTGGGTATCATCGCCTTCACGCTGCAGATATACTTTGACTTCTCCGGTTACTCGGACATGGCCATCGGCCTCGGCCGCATGATAGGCTTTGAGTTCAAGGAGAACTTCAATTACCCCTACATCTCCGCGAGCGTCACGGAGTTCTGGCGGCGCTGGCACATGTCGCTCGGCACCTGGTTCCGCGACTATGTCTACATCCCCCTCGGCGGCAACCGCTGCGGCCGGGCGAGGCAGCTGCTGAACATCCTCATCGTCTGGGCGCTCACCGGCATCTGGCACGGCGCGAACTGGACCTTCCTGCTCTGGGGACTGTATTATGCGGTGTTTTTGATGATAGAGAAGGTGTTTTTGCTCAAAAGGCTCGAAAAACTGCCGGTTTTGGGCCATATCTACACCATTATCGTGGTCATGTTCGGCTGGGTCATGTTCCAGCTCGACAGCCTGGCCGCCATCGGCAACTACACCAGCGCGATGCTCGGCTTCGGCGCGTCCGGACTTGCGGAGTCCACGGACATCTATTATCTCAGCAGCTATGCCGTGACCTTTGTCATAGCCATCGTCGCCTCCACGCCCCTGGGCAGCCGGCTCTTTGCCAAGCTCCCGGGCAAGGTCAGGCGCTTTGCAGCTCCGGCGCTCATCGTGCTTGCGCTGGTGCTGTGCACCGCGTATCTGGTGGACGCGACGTACAATCCGTTCATCTACTTCAACTTCTAAGGAGGGCCCGGCATGAACAAAAAAGCACTGTGGGCCGAAGCCCTCATCTTCCTCGCCTTTATCGGAGCGTTCTTCATACTGAACCTCGTGCTGCCCGACAGACAGTTTTCCGAGCAGGAGAACCGCTATCTCCAGATGCGGCCCGAGTTCAGCTTCAAGAGCCTCTTCAGCGGCGACTATACGTCCAAATTCGAGACCTACACCACCGACCAGTTCACCTTCCGCGACGAGTGGATAACCCTCAAGGCCGCCAGCGAGCTGGACCTCGGCAAGCAGGAGAACAACGACGTGCACCTCTGCGAGAATGGCACGCTCATCGAGGGCTTCAAGAGGCCCGAGAACTCCGTGCTCGACTCCAACATGTCGGCGCTCAACACCCTGGTCGGGAATACGGACGCAAAGGTCTATTTTGCGCTCATACCTGACAAATCCGACCTCTACTCCTCCCTCCTGCCGAAAAATGCGCCGAATGACAGCGAAAAAGAGGTCATCGACTACTGCTACGGCCAGTCCAACGCCACCAACGTGGACATGTACTCGGCGCTCAGCGCGCACAAGGATGAGTACATCTTCTACCGCACCGACCACCACTGGACAAGCCTCGGCGCATACTACGGCCTCTCTGCGCTGGCCGAGAGCATGGGCCTCCCCTGCCCCGCACTGGACTCCTACACGGACCGCCATGTCGTCTCCGAGGAGTTTTACGGCACGACCTGGTCGGCCTCCGGCTTCTCCTGGGTGGACCCGGACACGATGGAGATCTTCGTGAACGCCCCCGAGGGCCTCAAGGTCACGAGCTATCCTCAGGGCAGCCCAGTCGAGGGCAAACTCTACGACTTCAGCTACCTTGAGAAGAAGGACAAATACTCCATGTTTATGGGCGGCAACTGCCCGATGCACGTCATAGAGACCGGAAATGAGGACAAGCCCAGCCTGCTCATCCTCCGCGACAGCTACACGGACAGCCTCATCCCCTTCCTGCTCGACGACTTCTCCGAGATACACGTCCTTGACCTGCGCTACTATCGCGCCAGCCTGAAGGCGTATATCGAGCAGAACGATTTTGACAACGTGCTCGTCTGCTACAGCGTCTCGAACTTCTGCTCGGACTCGAATATATTCCTCCTGGGCATGTGAATCTTCACTGTCAGTGAAAGCAAACCGCAAAAAGCAGCCGTCCAAACGGACGGCTGCTTTGATTTTATATTGTTTTTACCGCGCCTCGTGCTTGCCCTTGGGCTGCCTTATCTCACCGTTGTAGGCTAGGATAGAGACGAGGGCCGCACCGACGGTGGCGATGCAGTCGATAAAGACCGAGAACCACAGCGTCGAGAAGCCGAAGCCGGCGAGCAGCATCAGCACCACTTTCACGATGGCGGAGCCGCCGATAACTGCGGTGGAGAGCATTCTGGCATAGCGCGAGACGGCGATTGCGAGGGATATCTTGTCCACGCTGCCGCCAAAGACGGTGATGTCCGTGCCGACAGGCATGGTCAGCGCCTCGACGCCGGTCATGGCAATGTCGATATCCGCCGCGGTGTGAGAGCCGCCGAAGGACTCGCCGCTGCCCACAAAGGTGAGCTCGCGTCCGGGGACGCAGCCGTCCTTGACCTCGGCCAGCGTGGAGCGCATCTTCTCACGGTCGCACTCGGAGTAGTACTCGGGGATGCCGAGCGCCGAGGCGGCACGGGCTGCGGCGTCGCGGCTCTCGTCCGTGAACATGATCACGCTGTCAATGCCGCAGGCCTTGAGTTCCTTGACGCCGTCGGCGGCGTCGGCTCTGAGCTGGTCGGTCATGACGATGCGGCCGGCGTATTCGTCGCCGATGGAGATGTAATAGGAGAAGTCGTCCGAGATGTCCGCGTCCGGGACGGAGACGCCCTTTATCATCATGAGGTCACGGCTGCCCACGCAGATGCGGATGCCGTCGACCTTGACCTCCACCCCGCTGCCGGGGATCTCGACGAAGTTCTCGATGAGGTCGATATAGATGGTGTCGCCGTAGCAGGCGATGACGGAGCGCGCCTGGGGCGTGTTGGAGTACGCCAGGGCATGGGCAGCAATCTTGAGCAGGACGTCAGGTTCCATGCGCTCGGACTTGATGGCCACGACCTTGGGACTGCCCTCGCTGAGCGTGCCCGCCTTGTCGAAGGCCACCGTGCCGGTGTTGGCGACGGTGTCCATGGCATTGCAGCCGTCAAAGAGCACACCGCTTTTGGCGGCGCCTGACATGGCGCACAGCCGGATAAGCGGCATGGCGATATTCAGCACGCTCGGGCTCGCGAGCACCAGCAGCATGGCCGCACGGCGCACGGATTCCTGGATGGTGATGTCGAAGATCAGCGGCAAAAGCACCAGAATGAGGATGGCGACGACCGTGATGATGGGCGTGAGGTAGGTCTGTATCCAGACAAAGGACTTGGGGACCACCTCTCCCCTCTTGGCGCCGTTCTCGACAGCGGCGAAGAGCGCCGCCGCCGCGGAATCTGCGGAGGTCGAGGTGACCTCGCAGCGGAGCTGACCGCTCTGATTTACGCAGCCGGAGAGTATCTCGTCGCCCTCTTTCACCAGCACAGCGCCGGAGAAGTCTCCAAGCGGGGAGCGGTCGAGGCTCGACGTGCCCTCGAGTACGATGCAGTCGCAGGGCACCCGCTCGCCGGGGCGGATGACTATCGTTTCGCCGTTCTCAACTGTGTCGGCTGGGACGGTCTCCTCCTCCCCGTCGCGCACGACGTGCGCGTCGTCCGGCTCGCAGTAGATCTGGTCGAGCACGGAGCGGTAGGTGCGTATGTAGGCGTATTCGACGAACAGGCAGCCGATCTGATACAGAAGCACCAGCGCCGTACCCTCGACGGCAAAGCCGAAGATAAGTGCCAGAATGACCGACAGCGTCATCAGCACCGTTTTGTCGAGATACCGCCCGCGCATCACGCTCAGCACCGCGCCGGCTGCGATATCCCAGCCGGCGACGAGCACCGAGACTATAAGCAGAACAACTGGCCAGGGCTCCGGTATGGAGCGCACGAGCAGGGCCACCGCAAATGCGGCGCAGGAGACGATGAGCCTTACTATAAAGACGATGTCCAGCTCAAGCTCGTCCGAACCGCCGGGACCGGCGCTGGCGCCGGAACAGACGCCGGAGCAGCTGTAACGCCTCCCGACGGACTTTTCGAGGATTTCGGTAAAGTTCATCGAACCCCCTCCTTAAAACTTGGGATGAGCGCCGGGCAGAGCTCAGTCGGCCTTGCCGTCGCAGCCGAGGACGTCGACGATCTTGTGGGCGACCATTTCCTTGATGGCAGCGCGGGCGGGTTTCAGGTACTGACGGGGGTCGAAGTCGGCCGGATGCTCGGCAAAGTACTTGCGGATGGTGCCGGTCATGGCCAGACGCAGGTCGGAGTCGATGTTGATCTTGCAGACGGCGCTGCGGGCGGCCTGACGGAGCTGATCCTCGGGCACGCCGATGGCGCCGGGCATGTTGCCGCCGTACTTGTTGATCTCGTCGACGAACTTCTGAGGCACGGAGGAGGAGCCATGCAGAACTATCGGGAAGCCGGGCAGGTTCTTTTCAACGGCCTCGAGCACGTCAAAGCGGAGCTGCGGCTTGGTGCCGGGCTTGAACTTGTAGGCGCCGTGGCTGGTGCCGATGGCGATGGCCAGGGAGTCGCAGCC
>CAUAHS010000034.1 GCA_958428885.1 uncultured Eubacteriales bacterium | reverse complement strand
CGTTTTCGCAAGCTGGCTGTACTTTATGAACATCGCCGCCGGTTCGCCCTGGAGCGGGCACATCATAGGGCAGTACCTCGAGGCGGTGCGTTTCGGCTTTGAGGGCATACATATGGACACCTACGGCCTGCCAAAGCACGTCTGGGATGCCGAGGGCAGACCCGTCGAGCTGGCGGAGGAGTTCCCCGGCCTCATCGCGCGCGCGGCGGAGGCGGTGCGCTCGGAGCGGCCGGAGGGCGGCGTCATCTTCAACTGCGTCAACAACTGGCCCGTGACCGACGTCGCCTCCGCCCCGCAGGACGCCGTGTACATCGAGGTCTGGCCGCCGAACGACAGCTACCGCGACCTCTATGCGCTCATCCGCGAGGCAAAGCTGCTCTCGGGCGGCAAGAGCGTGGTGCTCGCAGCCTATCTCAAGCCCTTCGAGACCGGGGGCGAGGCGGCGGAGAACGCCTTCCGCCTGGCCTGGGCGGCCATCTCGGCCTCCGGCGGCACCCAGCTCGTGCTGGGCGAGGACCGCTGCGTGCTCCGGGACAGCTACTACGTCAATCACGCCCGGCTCCGGGACGAATTTTGCCCTGTGGCGCAGAAATACTGCGATTTTCTTGTGAGATACGCGGATCTGTTGTATGATGACAGGGGGACCGACATAAGCCGGACGGCATCCGGCGGCATAAACGAGGACGTCTGCTTCTCCGGCGGGGACTGCGAGTTTTCGACGGACGGGATGGGCGGCACGGTCTGGAGCATCATACGCGAATCCCGCGAGCTCATGAGCATCCAGCTCATCAACCTCCGCGGCAACGACGCGCGCTGGAATGAACCGAAGGCACGCCCCATCCCGGCGGAGGGCATCAGCCTGAGCCTCCGGCTGGACAGGCCGGTCAGGGGCATCTGGTGGGCCTCGCCGGACGGGGAGAGCCTCGGGCCCGTGGAGCTTGCCCACAGCTGGACGAATTCCGAGCACGGACGTGTCTACACCGCCTCCCTGCCGCCCCTGGACTTCTGGGCCGCCGTCTGGGTACGACTGGGGGACTGAAAATGCTCTTTTCCTATAACGCGGACCTGCTGCCCCGCCTGAGGATGACGGGGCACATCCGGTACAGCCAGCCTTGGATACACTTCGCACGGCGGCTGGACGAGTATGTGCTCTATGTCATACGCGAGGGCAACATGTACCTGCGGGAAAACGGGCTGGAATATCATCTGAAGGCCGGCGACTTCTTCCTGTTGGAGCCCGGCCTTCAGCATGTCGGGACGCGGAAGGCCTCCTGCGACTACTTCTACACCCACTTCACGCACCCGGAGCTGCGCCGTGTGGAGGACGAGGCGGCGGCAATGGCGGAGCTGGCCGAAAAGCGGCGCCAGAGCCTCATAAGCTACAACCTCGACGCCGCGGACCCCACGGACAGCGTGACCTATCTGCCCAAGCACTTCCACCTCTCCGGCGGCGAGCACCGGAGCCTGCTGCGCTCCGCCGTCGCCTGCTACGAGGCGCGGGAGGAGCACTACAAGCGTCGGGCCTCGACCTTTCTGCACAGCTTTCTGCTGCAGACCGCGCACGAGCATCTCATGGCCGAGATGGCCGTGCAGAACCGCCGCCTCAACCGCTCCGAGGCCGCAGTGGACCAGCTCGTGCAGTATCTCAACCGAAACTACACCAAAAAGCTCACGAGCGACGAGATAGCGGAACGGTTTGAGATGAACTTCGACTACCTTAACCGCGTTTTCTCGGCGATGACTGGCAGCTCCATCTTCTCATACATCAACATGCTGAGGATAAACAACGCCAAGCAGCTCATCGCCAGCACCGACCTCGCCTTTTCGGAGATAGCCTACCTCGTCGGCATACGGGACAGATACTATTTCTCCCGCCTCTTCAAAAAGCTGACCGGCATGAGCCCGACGGAGTATTACAAGAAGGCGAGGGGGCAGTGAGATGGAGTACCCGCGCTTTTTCCGGCTCTGCTGGGACAATCTGCTGACGCTCATCGGACTGAACCTGCTCTTTCTTATCTGCTCCGTACCGCTCGTCACCCTGCCGGCGGCGCTGACGGCGATGGCCGGGGCTGGTCAGGTCCTGCTGGAGGGCGAGGGCGGGGCATTGCGGCGTTTTCTGCGGGTGTTCCGTCGGGAGCTCTTCCGCGCGATGCCCGTGGGTTTTGCCATGCTGCTGCTCGAGGCCGCTGCGGTCTTGGGCTGCCTCTTTTACCGGAGCTTCACCGGACTGCTTCCGACGGCGCTCTCGGTTTTCTGCCTTGTGTGCGCCTATATCGTGTTCTGCGCGGGGGCGTACTGCTTCAACATGCTCGCGCGGGTCGAGCTGGGCTTTGCAGGGCTGGTGCGCAACTCGTTTGCGCTGGTGTTCATGTGCCCGCACCCACTCTTTACATGGCTGCTTTTGGCGTTTATACTGCTGCTTGCAGGGGCGTTTTTACTGCCGCACTCGGTGCCGCTGCTGGCGCTGCTGCTGATCTCGGCAAGCGGCCTTGCCGCCGCGCGCGGGACGCTGCCCGCCGTGTGCGAATTTGTCGAAAGGAAGTGAACCCATGTCCGAGGCATGGTGGAAGGAGCGAGTTTTCTATCAGATCTATCCCAGGAGTTTTCAGGACTCCAACGGCGACGGCATAGGCGACCTGCGGGGCATCATCTCGAGGCTCGACTATCTCAAGAGCCTCGGCGTCGGCGCCGTGTGGCTCTGCCCGGTGTACGATTCGCCCAATGCGGACATGGGCTACGACATCCGCGACTACGAGAAGATAATGGCCGAGTTCGGCACGATGGAGGACTTCGACGAGCTGCTGCGTGAGATGCACCGCCGGGACATCAAGCTCATCATGGACCTCGTGGTGAACCACTCCTCGGACGAGCACCGCTGGTTCGTGGAGTCCCGCTCCTCGCGGGAGAGCCCCTACCGCGACTACTACATCTGGCGCGACGGAAAGGACGGCCGGGAGCCGAACAACTGGGCCTCCTTCTTCACGCCCTCGGCCTGGAGCTATGACGAGGGCACGGACCAGTGGTATCTGCACCTCTTCTCCGAGAAACAGCCGGACCTCAACTGGGAGAACCCATCCGTGCGCGAGGAGGTCTACTCCATGATCAACCGCTGGTTCGACCGGGGCGTGGACGGCTTCCGCATGGACGTCATCAGCGTCCTGGCCAAGGCGCCGGGGCTGCCGGACGGCAAGGGCACGCCCGGCACGGGCGGCTATGTGTTCTCCTCGGAGCACTTCGCCTTCCAGCCCAAGCTGCACGAATACCTGCGCGAGATGCGCCGCCGCTGCTTCGACGGGCGCAACTGCATGTGCGTGGGCGAGACCTCGTTCGTGACGACGGAGAACGCCAACAGCGTTGTCGGCGACGGGCGGGAGCTCGACCTGCTCTTCCAGTTCGACCTCATGGACATGGACGGCGAGGGTTCCAAGTGGAACACCATACCCCTGGACGTGCCGAAGTTCAAGCGCATAGTGGCCGCCTGGCAGGGCGCGATAGACTGGAACACGCTGTTCCTGGGCAACCACGACCAGCCTCGAATAGTCTCGCGCTTTGGCGACACGAGCAGCAAGGAGCTCTGGAAGCGCAGCGCGAAATGCCTTGCGGCGCTGATGTACCTGCAAAGGGGCACGCCTTTCATCTACCAGGGCGAGGAGCTCGGCATGACCAACGCACCCTTCGAGACGCGCGAGCAGCTCCGGGACGTCGAGGAGCTGAACCTGCTGGCCCTGTGCAGGAGCGAGGCGGAGCTCGAGTGGGCCTGGCGCGGCATAAAGGCCAAGGGCCGAGACAACGCGAGGACGCCCATGCAGTGGAGCGCGGGCGAGAACGCGGGCTTCACCACCGGCGAGCCCTGGATAATGCTCAACCCGAACTACACCGGGATAAACGCCGAGACCGAGGAGAGCGACCCGGACTCCGTCCTGAACTATTACCGCGCGCTCATCGCCCTGAGGAACTCCACCCCGGCGCTGCTTTACGGCGACTGGCGGGAGCTCCTGCCCGAGAGCTGCCAGGTCGTGGCCTATACCCGCGGGCTGGACGGCGAGGAGTACGCCGTCTTGTGCAACCTCAGCCGAGAGAGCGCCACGCTGCCCTGCCGCCTGGGCGACTTCGGCGAGCCGGTGCTCTCGAACATGCCCACCGACCCCGCCGCAGATACGCTGCGCCCCTACGAGGCGCAGGTGCTCAAAAAGGGCTGAAAACCATCCGAAAACAGCAAAAAATGCCCCGGTCCACGGACCGGGGCATTTTCTTATCAACTTTTTGCCCGGCCGGAGCGCTCCAGCCTTGCAATTATCCAGCCCGTGCCGCAGGCCATGAGTATGCCGACGCAGCCGGAGAGGGCGGCAGGCGGGGCATTTTGCAGTCCGCCGGAGGCGAAAACCGTGGCCACGGCGGCGAACACCGCGGGTATCTTGCCCAGCCAGGTACCGGAGAGAAAGCGCAGATGCAGAAACAGCAGTCCCGCCGTCACGACGAACTCCGATACCACCGTTGCCGCAGCCCCGGGCATGAAGCCGCCGAGGAGCTCCGGCAGGTATACGTATACCGCAGCCCAGACATAGCCCGCAAGGAAGCTGCAAAGATACCGCGGCAGATCAGAGCCCTTTGCGCCGAAGGCCATGGTCAGGAAGAAGCCCACGTACACGCACCAGAGGTATCCGCCGAGCCGTCCGCCTATCAGCAGATACGCCGCCGTGACGAGGGCGAAGGCGCTCCCGCGCACCAGCGCCGTCCTCAGGGCGGAGCGGGTGTCCACGGCGTCAGCCCTCTGCGCCGGCCGCCGGGGGCGGGGCGACTGGCTCATGCTTCGGCTGCATGGCCCTGCGCTTGCGCTCCTTGCTGGTCACGACGTAGACCATCATGATGACGGTGATGGCGTAGGGGATGGCGGAGGTGAGGTCGGAGCTGATGTAGTTTTGCAGTCTCAGACCTATGGCGTCAAAGAAGCCGAACATCAGTGCGGCCAGATAGGCCTTGGCCGGGTTGGCGGCGGCGAAGATGACGCAGGCGAAGGCTATATAGCCGCGGGAGGCGGACATGCCCTCGACAAAGGTGCCGTTGAGGTAGCCGAGCGAGAGATACGCGCCTGAGAGTCCGCAGAGCATGCCGCACAGCACGCTCGAGAGCCACTTCATGCGCTCCGGGCTGATGCCCGCGGTGCGGAGCGTCTCGGGTTTCTCGCCGGAGGCACGCATCCAGAAGCCGTAGGGTGTCTTGTAGACAAAGACCCACAGCACGATGATTAGCAGCCAGGTGACATAGACCAGGGCGGTGTTGCCGCTTATTATCTCGCCCAGGAAGGGGATGTCCTTGATGACGGGGATGTCGATGGGGGGCATGTAGTCTATCTCGTAGCCCGAGGTGCCGGAGAGTCCGAACACGGCACGGGACACATAGGCCGTGAAGCCGGAGGCGAAGATGTTCAGCGCACAGCCGATTATGAACTCGTCGCTCCTGAGCTTGACGACGAAGAGAGCGAAGAAGAGGCCCACGAGTATGCCGAAGAGCACGGCGACGGCCACACCGCCGGCGGCGGAGCCTATGATATAGCTGCCCAGGACGCCTATGAGGGCGCCCATGAGTATCATGCCGTCCATGCCGATGTTCATGATGCCCGCGTGCTCGGTCATGGAGCCGCCCATGGCGGCGAGCGCCACCGGCGTTGCGCTGCGGAGCATCTGCGTGAAGGTGCCGGCCGAAAACACCTGGGACAGTATCTCATTCATTTGCCGCACCCTCCTTTGAGCGTTCCCTGGCGGCGAGCCGGGCGGCCTTGTCCGCGAGCTTTGCCTTAATGTCGCTCACGATGCCGCTCTCAGCCGCCATGCAGAATATGACGATGGTCTGGATGATGAGGTAGATCTGGTTCGGCACGCCGGCGGCCGTCTCCATGCCCTGGGCGCCTATCTTGAGTATGGCGAAGAGCACGCTTATGATGGCCGTGGGCAGGACCTGATACTTGGCTATCATGGCGACCATGAGGCCCTCGAAGTAGTAGTCGTTGCTGATGCTGGCCTTGTAGATGTGCTCGGCGCCGTAGACGCGGAACATGCCGACGAGGCCGCACATCATGCCGGAGATGAGCATGGCGACGATGACGATCTTGTCCGTCTTGAGGCCCAGGAAGCGGGCGAAGCGCGGATTGTCGCCGGTGAGGCGCATCTCATAGCCGGTGGAGGTCTTCTGCATGATGTACCAGGTGAGGATGGTCATGGCCGTGGCGACGAAGAACACCGTCGTGAGGTTGGAGCCGGTGGCGAGCTTGGTGAACCAGTAGGTCTGGGGCAGGTTGCCGGTGCCGGCGACGATGTTGTTGTCCGGGTTCTTCCACGGGCCCTTGGCGAGGTATTCGCAGACGAACTCCGCGATGTTGTTGAGCATTATGGTGGTTATGACCTCGTTGACGTTGTGCTTGACCTTGAGCCAGCCGGGGATGAGGGCGTAGATGCCGCCGACGACCGCAGCGCCTATGGCGGCGACGGGGATGACTATCCAGGCCGAGAGCCCGTTGAGCACGACGCCGATCTGGGCGGCCACGATGGCGCCGAGCAGGAGCTGGCCCTCGCCGCCGACGTTGAAGATGCCCACGCGCGAGCCGATGTCGCAGGCCACGCCGCAGAGGCAGAGCACCATGGCGTATTCGAGCACGTCACCTATGTGCCTCGCGTTTGAAAAGGCGCCGCTGAGCATGGCGGCATAGGCCGTGAGCGGATTGAAGCCCGAGATCAGCAGGATTATCGCGCCTATGAGCAGCGCGGCGACTATGCTGACCGCAAGCGCCGCTATGTAAGAGTAGTTAATGCGCCGTTTCATGCGCTTCCTCGGCCTCCTTCCTTCGGCTGCCCGTCATGTAGTAGCCGATCTCTTCCTTGGTTATCTCGTCCGCGCGGAACTCGCCGGTTATCTCCCCCTCGTACATGGTGATTATCCTGTCGGAGAGGCGGAAGATCTCGTCGAGGTCCGCGGAGGAGAGGAGCACGGCGCAGCCCTCGTTGCGCTTGTCGATTATCGCCGTGTGTATGAACTCGATGGCGCCGATGTCTATGCCGCGCGAGGGGTTCGAGATGACGAGCACGGGCGTGTCGTGCGAGAACTCTCGGGCGACGACGATCTTCTGCATGTTGCCGCCGGACATGGAGCCGACTTTGCCGTGCAGTCCCGCGCCACGGATGTCGAACTTCTCATAGATGCCGGAGACGTACCGCTCAATGGTGGAGCGGCGCAGGTGGAAGCCCATGGCGTTGAACTCCTTGTCCCTGTGCCTGCCGGCGAGCAGGTTGTCGGAGACGTCCGCAAGGGGGTCGACGCCGGTGGCCAGCCTGTCCTCGGGGACGTGGGCCAGACCCAGCGCGCGTATCTGCCCGGGGCTGAGCCCCGTCGAATCCTGGCCTCTGATGGTTATCTTGCCGCTGATGGCGGGGCGCATGCCGGTTATGGCCTCCAGCAGCTCGCTCTGGCCGTTGCCCTCGATGGCGGCAATGCCCAGCACCTCGCCCGCGCGTGCCTCCAGGCTCACGCCGTTGACTGCGATAAGGCCACGGTTGTCGCGGACGCTGAGGTCCTCGACGGAGATCATCGTCTCGCCCGGTGTGCCCGTTTTCTCCAGCTTGTCGAAGAGCACGGGGCGGCCGACCATCATGGAGGCTATCTGCTTTTCGGTTATGTCCTTGGTGTCCGAGAGCCCCACCAGCCGGCCCTGGCGCATGATGCCGACGCGGTCGGAGATGGCCATGACCTCGCCGAGCTTGTGGGTTATGAGGATGACGGTCATGTTCTTCTCCTCGATGATGTGGCGGATGACCCGGAAGAGCTCCGCCGTCTCCTGAGGCGTGAGAACGGCCGTCGGTTCGTCGAGGATGAGTATGTCCGCACCGCGGTAGAGCGCCTTTAGTATCTCCACGCGCTGCTGGACGCCGACGCTGACGTCCTGCACACGAGCGGAGGGGTCCACGTACAGGCCGTACTCGTCGACCAGCTCGCGGGTTATCTCCTCGGCACGCTTGTTGTCGAAAAAGATGCCGGCACGGCGGGGTTCACGGCTCATGACGATGTTCTGAGCCACGGTGAAGGACGGCACGAGCATGAAGTGCTGGTGGACCATGCCTATACCCATCTCGATGGAGTTTTTCGGACTGAATGTCTCGACCTTTTTCCCCCGGATATAGACGCTGCCGTCCGTGGGAGGAAAGATGCCGTAAATTATATTCATGAGCGTGCTCTTTCCGGCGCCGTTTTCGCCGACGAGGGCAAAGACCTCGCCGCGCCGGATCTCGAGCGACACGTCGTCGTTTGCAAGCACACCAGGGAACTCCCTCGTGATGTGTTCAAGCCTGATGACGCTCTCCTGCAAGCGGAAACACTCCCTTCGGAGAATAATATGTAATGGGGGGAGCGCCGGCTTTGCGTGACGCTCCCCCGGCCGCACTAGACCGCGGCTGGTTTCGGGAATTTACTTCGCTCTCAGCGGACGGTGTCGACCACGATCTCGCCGGAGACGATCTTCTCGGCAAGGGATTCGACCTCGGCCTTGATCTCGTCGGAGACCTGCTGGGTCGAGCCCTCCTCGCCGTAGCCGATGCCGACATAGCCGGTGGCGAGGTCGGCGTTCCAGGTGGTGCCCCAGAGCGAGGTGTCGCCCGCCATGTACTGCTTGACGGCCTCATAGATGGAGTTGCCGACTTCCTTCTTCATGGAGCAGATGATGACGTCGTCAGCGATGTACTTCTGGTCGCAGTCGACGCCGATGGCCCAGAAGCCGCGCTCCTGCGCCGCCTCGAACACGCCGTCGCCGGCCTTGGAGGCGATCTGGAAGATGACGTCAGCGCCCTTGTCGTTCAGGGCGAGCGCGCATTCCTTGCCCTTGGCGGGGTCGTCGTAGTCGTTGGTGTAGTTGACCTCGACGCTGATGGTGCTGCCGTTCTGGGAGGCGTAGTACTCGGCGCCCTGCTTGTAGCCGACGATGAAGTCGTTGATGGTGTCGCTGTCCTCGCCGCCGACGGCGCCGATGACGCCGGACTCAGACATGGCGGCGGCTATGTAGCCCGCGAGGTAGGAGCCCTCGTTCTGGGCGTAGGTGATGTTCAGGACGTTGGAGACCGGCGCACTGGTGGCGTTGTCGACCCAGATCCAGTAGACGTCGGGGTAGTCGAGGGCGATGGTCTCGACGTTGTAAAACTCCCAGCCGACGCAGACGACGATGTTCGCGGTGTCCGCGGCGTTCTGCATCTGGGCGTCGAAGTTCTCGTTGTTGCACTCGATGGTGGAGACGTTGATGTTCTCATAGTCGGCGGCGAGCTTGTCGGCGCCCTCCTTGGCGGAGTCGTTGAAGGAACGGTCACCGAAGGTGCTGCTGACGACGACGCAGACGTTGACGGTGTCGCCGCCTGTCGTCTCCTCGGCGCCGCAGCCGGCCATCAGGCCGAGGGCCAGGACCGCAGCGAGGGCAAGAGCGATGATTTTTTTCATTTTTGTCTCTCCTTACATATAGAATTTATGTTTTGCCCGGCGGCGTTCCCCGCCGGGCGCTCGCACGTGTTCAGTCCAGCGCAGTATCAAGGGCGAGCTGGATTATACTGTCGAGGCCGGACTCCTTGACCGCGTCGGATACGCTCTCGTCCGGGCGGTACATGTTGACGACGATGGAGAGCATCATGAGCGCGCGCGCACCATAGAGCGCCGCCGCGGTGTAGAGGGCGACGCCCTCCTGCTCCGAGGCGAGGATGCCGTACTTGGCCCAGAGCTTGCTGTACTCCAGTTTATTCTCCACATAGAGGTGGTCATTCGTGAGCGTGTTGCCGACGTAGACCGGGCAGCCGCGCTCACGGGCGAGGTGATAGGCCTTGTCCAGCAGGCCGAAGTCAGCGATGGGGGCGAAGTGGCCGGGCAGGGCGTAGTCGTTGATGGCGGAGGTGGTGGAGATGCCCTGGGAGAGGATGATGTCCCCGAGCTGTATGTGCTCCTGGGTGGCCCCAGCCGTGCCCAGGCGTATCAGCTTTTTGCAGCCGTATTCCCGGCAGAGCTCGGTGGCGTAAATGAGCATGGACGGTGCGCCCATACCGGTGGACATGACGGAGATCCGCTGACCTTTGTATGTTCCGGTGTAGCCCCAGGTGTTGCGTATCTCGTTCACCCGCACGGCTCCGGTCAGATAGGTCTCGGCTATGTACTTGGCCCGCAGCGGGTCGCCGGGCAATATCACGTTCTCGGCTATCTCCCCGGGAGCCGCGCTGATGTGCATACTCATTTTAACTTCCTCCTTGCACAAAATCCACAATGCATGGGATCTTTTTAGGCGAATTTTACATGGATATGCAAAAGAACAACACGACATTTGTCGTATTGTTCTTCAAATTATAGGATATTTACAAAAATCAAAGCGTTTTTTTGTAAAGCTCTTCGAGGTAGTCGCTCCTGAGCAGGCGGTAACCGCCGCGGGTGCGCTCCAGGATGCCCTCGTCGCAGAAGCGGGCGATGATGCGCTGGAGGTGGCGGTAGCTGACGCCGAGATACTCTGCGGCCTCGGTGAGCCGCTCTTCAAACATGTCGCCGCGTCGGGTGAAGTGTATGTACCGGGCCAGCCGGACCTCCACGGAGTAGGAGGCGTTGAGCGACTGGTGGTTGCTGATGCTGCCCAGTCTCTCACCCAGTCGGCGGGCGATGAAGGCGAGAAAGGTGTAGTCACGCAGCAGCTCCTCCCGGCAGGCGGCCATGGAGAGACCGAGGCAGTCGCACTCCCGCATGGCCTGCACGGCGATGGTGGTGCCTCGGGCCTCCACCAGCTCCACCTCGCCGAGCACGTCGAAGGCGGAGGAGAACTCGACCACGGAGACCTTTCCGTTATTGAATGTGCGAAAGACCTTGACCTGTCCCCGGACGAGCAGATAGAGTTCCCTGAGCGGTTCGCCCTCGAGGTAGATGAAGTCGCCGCGGCGGAAACGGTGGAGCCGCATTTCTCCGAGCACGGGAGTGGAGAAGAGGTCCTGAACGTTCCAGGTCTGTATGTAATATTTGAGGAGCTCCGGGTCGTTGAAAAGCATTTAGATCACCGGGTCATATTTTAGCATAAAGCTTTGAGTCTGGCGATAGGCAGGGACGAAAAAGCGTGAGGATAAACTGAAATTGGCAAAATTTCTGTGAGGAACAGAAAATTTTCGCTCCGCCCGGCGAAGCCGTCCTGTGAAAAACGCGGAAAAATATTCAGGGCGCTTGACAGT
>CAUAHS010000033.1 GCA_958428885.1 uncultured Eubacteriales bacterium | reverse complement strand
CTCGTCATATGCCGGCATGAGCCTCGCCCCCTTCCTCTATGAGCTTGCGGTCGTCGCTGCTCATCTGTATGTCGTATATCTCGCGGTAGATGCCCGGGCGGGAGATGAGCTCCTCATGCGTACCGATGTCGGAGACCCTGCCGTTCTCAAGCACGAGGATGCGGTCGGCCTGCATCAGCGTGGTTATCCGGTGCGAGATGAGTATGACCGTCGCCCGCTCGAGGCTCTCCCGCAGCGCGGTGCGGATCTTGGCGTCGGTCTCGGAGTCCACGGCGGAGAGCGAGTCGTCGAAAACCATGATGGGCGTCTCGCACATCAGCATACGCGCAATGGCCACGCGCTGCTTCTGGCCGCCGGAGAGGGTGACGCCCCTCTCGCCCACGAGTGTGCCGTAGCCGTCCAGGAACTCGCTTATGGCCTCGTCCACGCAGGCGATGTCTGCGGCGTGGCGGATCTCCTCCTCACCCGCGCCCGGGCGCGCGGCGGCTATGTTCTCGCGTATGGTGCGCGAGAAGAGGAAGGGCTCCTGCAGCACCAGCCCGATGCTGCGCCTGAGGTGGTCCCGGCGGATGAGGCGGATGTCGCGCCCACCTATCGTGATGGAGCCCTGCCCCTCGCCGAGGTCGTAGAGCCGGTCGAGCAGGTGCACCAGCGTGCTCTTGCCGGAGCCGGTGCCGCCGAGTATGGCAAAAGTGGAGCCCGCGGGCACGGTGAGGCTCACGTCGTGCAGCACCTCCGCCCCCTCATAGCCGAAACTCACATGCGAGAACACGATGTCGCCGCTCATATCGGCGTCCTCTGCGCCTGGCAGCTCGCGCTCCTCCTCCGCACGCAGGATGTAGGCCACGCGGTCCATGGAGACGCCCGCCTTGCTCATGTCGGCGAGGACACGTCCCAGATTTCGCACGGGCCAGGCGAGGGTGGAGTTGTAGCTCACGAAGGCGAGGAAGCCGCCGAGCGAGAGTTCCCCGTTCACGGCCTCGACCACGCCGAGGATGAGTATTACCATGACTTGAAGACAGGTCAGCAGCGTGCCGGAGGCCCAGTACACGGCGAGGACGTGCCCGAGCTTTATCCAGAGCTCCGAGAAGCGGTCGTTCTTGACGTTGAACTTGTCTAGCTCAAAGCTCTCACGTCCGAAGGCGCGGACGACGCGGACGCCGGTGAGGTTCTCCTGCACCATGGTGGTGAGCTCGCCCTCGGCCTCGTCGGCGGTCTTGAAGCGCGCGGCTATGCGGCCGTAGAAGAGCCCGGAGCTGAGCGCCACGAGGGGTACGAAGGCGAGGGACACCAGCGCCAGCCTGGTGTTCATGGCGAACATGGCCCAGAGGTAGACGACGATGATTATTATGGTGCGAATAACGTCCACCAGCTGGGTGCAGACGAAGGTGCGCACGACCTCGACGTCGGAGGTGCAGCGCTGGATCATCTCGCCGGTCTGGTGGGCGGTGTGCCAGGCGAAGGGCAGGCGCTGGATGTGGGAAAAGAGCTCGTCGCGTATGCCCTTGACGAAGCCCTCGGAGCCCTTTGCGAGGAAGAGCCGCTGTCCGAATATGGCAACGCCTCTCAACACGGCGAAGATCACCACCGCTCCGGCCGCCCAGAGCAGCGCCATCGCCGGGTCTGACCGAAGCGCCTCAAGAGGCAGCGCATCCGCTATAAGCGCCGGGAGCTGCGGTTCCTCCGTGCCGAGGATGGAGTCCACGGTGACGCGGACTATCTGGGGTATGAGCGCGTTGAAGATCTGGCTGAAGAGGCTCATCAGCAGACCCAGTGCGAAGAGCCAGACGACCGGGCGCAGGTACCGGGTCACGAGCTTCGCCTTCCCGCGCCCGGTGAGTTTTTCTTCTTTCATAAGTCCTCCCAAAAACAAAAAACGTGCCCCGGCAAAAACCAGGACACGTTTTGAAAGCCCAAATAGGCGCAAAAAGCGCGCACTCAGGGACAAGCAGAACGCGACGGCCCGCCGGAAAATACGGATATGCCCATAACGCTTCGATTTATGCGGGTCCTCGTCATTCTGTTCGCCTCCCTTTGAGTATTTGCGCACACTGCGCAGGGAAAGTATATAACAGACCTCAGCGCCGTGTCAAGTAAAAAAAGCAGCGCCCGCTCACATGAGCAGGCGCTGCCTGAAGCCGTTTTATTTCGCGACGGCGTCCTTGAGGGCCTTGCCGGCCTTGAACTGGGGAATGCGGGAGGCGGGGATCCAGATCTCCTCCTTGGTCTTGGGGTTGCGGCCGGTGCGGCCCTCGCGGGTCTTGACGTCAAAGCTGCCGAAACCGACCAGGGAGACCTTCTCGCCGGCGATGAGCTCGGCGGTGATGGCGTCGATGGTGGCGGTGATGACCTTCTCGGTGTCCTTCTTGGACAGGCCGGCCTTCTCGGCCACGGCGGAGATGAGTTCTGCCTTATTCATTGGTATTCCTCCTGAAAAAAGTGTTTGTGTGTTAATATATAGAGATTTGCCCCTATTCCACAATTCGGCGCAAATTACTCACGGTGCTCCACGGGTACGGGCTCCTTGCCCTCCAGCTCGTGCCTGGCCTCCTGATAGATCTCCTCCATCTCGTCAAGGCTCATGTCCTCAAGCGAGCGCCCGCGCTTCGCCGCGCCCTCTTCAAGATAGCGGAAACGCCGGATGAACTTCTCGCAGGCAGCGTGCATGAGCTGCTCGGAATCGAGCTTGTAAAACCTCGCCACATTCACGGCGGAGAAGAGCACGTCGCCCAGTTCTTCCTTTATATTCTCCAGGTCGCCCGCGTCTATACCCTCCTGCAGCTCGCCTACCTCCTCACGGAGCTTGTCCATGGCGCCGCCGACGGCGGGCCAGTCAAAGCCGAGCTTGGCGGCCTTGTTCTGTATCTTTTCGCTGCGCATGAGTCCGGGCAGGCCGTGGGACACGCCGTCCATGGCGGAGGCTGCCGTCTGCTGCGCCCTGTCGGCACGTTTGATGGCGTCCCAGTTCTCCAGCACTTTCTCCGGCGTGTCCGCCGCGACGGCGCCGAACACGTGCGGGTGCCGGTGCACCAGCTTTTTGCAGGCCATGTCGGCAATGGCGTCCATGTCGAAGGCGCCCTCGTCCCTGGCCATGCTGGCATGGAAAATGACCTGCATCAGCAGGTCGCCCAGTTCCTCGCACAGATGCTCCGGGCTGCCCTCGTCTATCGCCTCGCAGACCTCGTAGGCCTCCTCCAGCACGTTGCGCCTGATGCTCTCGTGGGTCTGCTCCCTGTCCCAGGGGCAGCCCTTCGGAGAGCGCAGATAGTCGATAAGGGCTATGAAGTCCCGGAGGTCATAGCTCTCTTTGCAAACAAAATCTACCACACTATAACCCCTTCCGCAAGTAGTTTCTGTCTCAAAAAGCCTTGAAAATACAGGCTTTTTTATTATGTCACCCGTCAGGGCCTTATACGCAGCAGCCGAGCGAGCTTTTCGCCCTTGGGGATGAGCTTCATGTCCTCATAGGTGACGGCACGCGTCAGCACGGTGAGGACGAGGTATACGATGACAGCTGCGGCGATGGCAGCGCACATGCACAGCGCCATCATGATCCTCCCGGCGTCCACGCCGCCGACAAAACGCATCGTGAGCCCGTACACCGCCCAGGCGGTGAGGCCCATGGCCGCACAGCTTAGCACCGGGCGAGCCAGAATGCGGCCCAGTTTGGGCCGATCGGGCATGACGCGGCAGAGGAAGATGTAGTCCATAACGCACATGACCGCATAGCAGCTGAGCGTGCCTATCGGTGCGCCGATGATGTTGATGCCCGGGTCAGCCACCAGGAACCAGTTGACGGCGATCTTGACTATGCCGCCGATGATCATGGAATAGATGGGGTACTTCTCATTTCCGCCAGCCTGGAGTATGGCGTTCATCATCAGCGCCATGCAGACGAAGAATGAGGCGGCGCCCATGAGCATCAGCAGCTCCGGCCCGGACTCGTGGCTGCCGGGGTAGATGACCGTCATGATGGGCTGGGAGAGAACCGAAAGTCCCACGCCCATTGGCAGAGCGATGACCGTGGCTATGCGGAGAGAATTTTCCGCGATGCGTGCCGACTCACGTCCACGGTGGGTGACACGGCAGGCGGCGATCGCGGGCACGACGGAGATGGTCAGCGGCGTAATAAAGGCAGCGGGCAGATTATAGAGCGTCTGCGCCTTGCCGTAGACGCCGTAGAGCACCTTGGCGTCGGCGTAGGAGAAACCCGCCGCATCCTGGAGCCGGCCCATGCAGAGACCGGAATCCACGAGGTTTATGAGCGAGAGCACGGAGGAGCCGAGGGTTATCGGGATGCCGACCTTCAGCAGCGTCTTGAAGATGCGGCTGCTGCTCTCGGGCGTGTCGCCGCCCTCGGGCAGGGCGGAATAGCAGCGCCGCTTGTACGCGAACATGTATATGAGTGCGGCGAGTGAACCCGCAGTCACGCCGAAGATGGCGCCGGCGGAGACCATGGGCAGGCTCTTGCCCACGTCCTTGAGGTACCAGGCCAGCACAAGGCCGACCACGACCTTTATGAGCACCTCGAGCACCTGGCCGATGGTGGTGGGCGTCATGTTCTCGTGGCCCTGGCAATAGCCGCGGTAGGCGCTGGTCAGGCAGACCAGCAGCACCGCCGGGGAGAGAGCGTAGATGCTCTGCGAGGCCTCGACGTCGTTGAGCGCGTCGGCAAGTTCCGTGGGAAAGAGGAACATTATGAGCGTGCAGATTATGCCCAGCACACAGAAGGTCAGCCACGCAACGGAAAAGATGCGCTTGACCTGCGCCGGGCGGTTCATCGTGTTCGCCTCACTTATCATGCGCGAGAGCGCCACGGGCAGGCCAGCCGTGGCGACGGTGAGGAACACGCTGTAAATATTGTAAGCCACGAGGAAGTGCGTATATCCCTCGTCGCCAAGGATGTTCCCCAGCGGCACCTTGTAGATGAAGCCGAGGATCTTCATTATCACAACGCCTGCGGCCAGTATCGCCGCGCCGTGCAGGTAGTTTTGCTTTTTGGGCTCAGCCAAGGATATACCCCCAATCAGCGGCGCTTTGCCGCGCTGAAAGCCTACTGTACACTAAAAATATGAAAAAATCAAGTAAATATGCCGTCCGAGGCACATTTTCCCTGGCCTTCAGCCATTTGAAGCTCAAATATTGCCGTCCCGGGACTGGAATTGAGCCCGAAAAGGGTGCCCAGCGTGAAGTTTGAGGCTTGTCCATGAGCGCAAACCGCGGTTTTGGCTTCACCGCCGGGCGAACAGTTCGGCCCGGTTCGGGAGGTCTGAAAGTTCTCAGGCGACCGGCGTCGGGTCCATCTCACGGTTTTTGTTTTCCGATCTGCGTATTTGCCAACCCCTCAAATTGTTCTGGGCTGTCCGGCGGGGCGGTGTATAATCTGAAAAAAGGCGCGGGGAAACGTTCCCCCGCGCCTTTTGCCGTCCGCGGCTTATGCGGACTGCTTCGCCTTGACGATATACTGGCCGCCCACGACGCCGCCGAAGAGATATTTGCCCTCGGCATTCGTCTTGGTAGCCGCGATGAGCGTCTCGATGCGTGCAGCGCCCTCTCCGGTGACGGAGTATAGGCCCACGAAGCAGCCCGACACGGGCGCTCCGGTTGAATTACGGATAACGCCGCTGACCGTGCCGTTGTAGGTCCGGCTGTCCACGACCATCGTGATGGCTACGTTGGCGAGAGAGCCGCCGGAGACCGTCACCGCGATGGGGGCGGTCACGAGGTAGCCGTCGGCCGTGGCGAGCAGGCTGTACACGCCGTCGGCCAGGTCGTAGAGCACGAACTCACCGTCGGCCGCAGAGGCGGTAGAGGCAACGGCGGCGCCGGTCAGGTCACGCAGAGTGATGGTGGCGCCGGAAACGGGCGTACTTCCGGTGAGCCCGGCGGTGGTGACGATGCCGGCTATGGCGCCCAGGGTGAGCGTGACCTCCGGAGCGCAGACAAGCGGTACCTGCAAACGGTCGCCGCTCGTGAGCGTCAGGCCCGCGCTCTGGCTCATCAGATAGCCGGAGAGCGCGGCGGCGATGCTGTAAGTCCCGGAGGGGACGTTGTCGAAAGAATATGCGCCCGTTGCGTCTGTCAGGACGTGGCGGTAGGGCAGGCCCTGACTGTCAAACAGCTTTACCGTGGCGTTGGGCAGAGGGTTGGTCCCGTCGGTCACGGTGCCGTAGACCGTGGCGGAGGCGGTGACGGCAGGATTGAGGCTGAGGTTGATGTCGGCCTCCTGCATTCCCTGTATATTGAAGCTCTGGCTGTAATTCAGGCTGAGAAGATCCGTGATTTCGGCCATATTTCAAATAACCTCCTCAAGTTGATGGCTGATTTTGTTCCAATTTTGCGGCTTGACCGGCTATCAGGCAGCCGACGCATCCGGAGACGAAGTCCCGGAACTGTGCCAGTGTGGCCGTTGCCGAGTCGGTCGCTGCGAGACCCGGGTCACGCAGCGCGGCTGCACGAAAGGCCAGCAGCGTGAGCAGACAGAAGATGCCGATGCCGGACGCCGTCGCCACCTGAAGGCCGTTGCCCGTGTCGGTCGGTTCGCCCTCTCCGGGCGTGACCTCGCGGCGGTAGTTCGCGCTGAGGAAATAGCCGAATATGGCTGCGGCCGAGGTGCGGACTATGATGTCTATACCGCTCGTCTCCGTTCCCAGGGCCGGTGCCGAGAAGAGGCTGTACGCCGACTGCGCCAGCAGTATGGCCATAAAGGTGAGCAGGCACCTGTCCACAAGACGTATGCGCCCCCTGCATCCGCGTGAGGCCGTACGTTTCATGTTGCTCATGTCTCCTTCCCCGGCGCTCGAAGCGCCGCAAGCTCACTCTATGCCGGCGCGTCCACTTTTGACACAGCAAAGCGCCCCGGAAGTTCCGGGGCGCCTTGTGCAGGCGTGAGCATGTTTACATCGGCCGGTCCTTTTCCGGCGCATGATACACATAGCTCTCGTGTTCCAGCTCCCTGAGCCGGTTGTAGACCGTTCCCCGCGATATGCCGAGATGGCGCGCCACCTTGGCCTTGTTCCCGTTGAACTGGAGCAGGGTCTCCACAAGCCTGTCGTTTTCCGCGCTCCTCAGATCAAAGGCCTTCTCAGGCTGCGGAGAGTCCGACGGCAGCCGCACATCCATGCTCGTGTTCTCCAGCTGCTCGTTCACGGAGAGCGGGCAGTCATTTCTCGCGTTTATCAGGCTGCGCTCGATGATATTTCTCAGCTCTCGCAGGTTCCCCGGCCAGGAGTACTCGCGGAACAGCTGCAGCGTCTCCGGAGTCACGGTGTAGATGTTCTTCCCGTACCTGGCGGAGAGCAGTGTCACAAAATAGTTGCTCAGCTTTTCAAGATCGGCCTGGCGCTCCCTGAGCGGAGGCAGGTCCAGTCTCAGGACGTTGAGCCTGTAATAGAGGTCTATTCGGAAAGAGCCGTTATTCACCTTCTTTATCAGCTCATTGCTTGCCGTTGCGATTATCCTCACGTCCAGCTGTATGCTGTCGGTCCCGTTGGCGGGCGTGATGAGGCCGTCATCGAGAAAGCGCAGGAGAAAGCTCTGCATTTCCGGAGACATCTCCGAAATGTCGTCGAGGAACAGTGTGCCTCCATCCGCCTGCTGAAGCTTTCCGGGCTTATCCGCCGTGCCGAACAGGAGCGCTCCGGCCGTCTCTATTGTAAATTCGCCGCAGTTCACCGGCACAAAAGGCCCGCAGAACCGCGGGCTGGCATTGTGAATGGCCTGGGCGAAGAGCTCCTTGCCCGTGCCGCTCTCCCCCGTTATCAGCACGTTCGCCGGACTTCCCGCCGCCGCTTTCGCCGCGTTCTTCACCTTTTTCATTGCCGCGCTCTCCGCAATGATGTCCTGAAAGCTGTACACGGCGTTGTGGCGCTGAGCCGCAGCGCTGTATTTTCTAATCTGCTCCGCCGTCTTTATCATTATTTTAAGGCCCATCACCGTCTGATTTTCCAGTATAGGCAGACACTCGACATAGTAAAATTTCCCCGCCTCGCCGTTGAATGCGAGCGGTATGTTGCTGGCGGCGATCTCCCGGCCTGTCGACAGGGCCTTGAGCGCAAAGGACAGCCCCGGCAGCTGGCGCCTCAGTGATTTCCCTATTATGGAAGTCACCGGCATCCCGAACTCATTTTCAAAGCGGCTGTTCACAAACACGACATTTCCGCTGCTGTCCACCAGCAGCATGATGTCGGTGGTATACTGCACAGACTGCTCAAGCAGGCGGAAGCGCCGCTCCATATGCGGATACAGGATGCGGTTCTTGTACGTGAAGTCGCCCGCCTCCAGGATGAACGAGGCCGAATGAAAGGCGTTTTTGCTGCACTTGTCTGTGGGGATGAAAATGACGTTCACGGCGTGGAACCCGTTTGCGGCCGACGTCTCGCCGTATCTCGCAAGGCAGACTAAGTCCGTGAACAGCCTCGAGTAGTGGCCCTCTCCGGAGCTGTAACACGTGACAAAAGGCCGGCTTATCGCTATATTCCCCGCAAAAACGCCCACGTTTTCCACAGAAAACTTTGTTCCTATGCGTATGCCCCTGCGCTTGAGCTCCGCCAGCAGGGCCTTGTTCCCGCTTTTGTGGAACGCAACGAGTTCCGTGTCCAGATAGAAGATCGCACCTCCCATCTTGTCGAGGGCGGTATCGCGGCTCTTGTAATAGTCCTTGAAGTAGGCCAGGTGGCATTTGGAGATGTCGTCAATGCGTTCAAACACATGCAGATCGCGCTGCTCGTCCGTCAGTCTGATTCGCTCCGGGTCCACCCCGGCTGATTTTGAACGCTCCCAGCCGGACACCACTTTCTGGTACTTAGGGTCGAAGCTCTCAAGCGTTCCTTCAATAAATTTTTCCTTCATCTCTCTGAGCGTATCGTTCTGGGATAGATTGTTCATAGCACTCCCGCCTTTAATGTGTTTAGACGCTGATCCGGCTTTGCAGCGCGCTTTTTGAGCTTGCTTGAACAAATTTGCACACTCATGTTCAAATTTGTTCAACAAATCATCGGAATTGAATTGATTTTTGGCCGGTGTTAATATATTGACAAGTCCTGCAAGTGCAAGTATTCAGAGGAGGAAAGACATGAATACCGTTTTAACAAACGAAGAGTTGGAGTTGCAGAAGATATACAGGGAATATGCCGAGGAGCGGGTGCGTCCCCACACACTGGAGATCGACCGCGGTGAATTTGACGTCGGCATACTCATCAAGGAGATGCACAAACTCGGTTTTTGCAGCATCGTCATCCCCAGGGAGTACGGCGGGCTGGGCAGCACGTATGTCCACTATGTGCTTGCCGTCGAGGCGATAGCTCAGGCCAGCGGTCCGGTCGCCAAGTCTGTATCCGGCCAGACGAACATGTGCTTCCCCATACTTAAGTACGGCACTGAGGAGCAGAAGCAGAAGTACGTAGTGCCCTGGGTAAAGGGCGAAAAGACCTCCGCCTTCACGCTCACCGAGCCTGGTGCGGGCTCCGACGCCGCCAGTATCCAGACCGCCGCTGTCCTCCGTGACGGCGAGTTTATTGTGAACGGAACGAAGGCCTTTATAACCGGCGCAAGGGAGGCCGACTTCTTCCAGACCTATTGCCAGTTCGTCGACGGCAGCGGGGTCAAAAAGCCAATGTGCCTGCTCATAGACGTTCACGAGTGCCCGGGCATAACGGTGGGACGCGACGAAAACCTCATGGGTATGCGCGCAAAGTCCGTTGCCGAGGTCGTGTTCGACGATGTGCATGTCCCGGAGAGCAACCTCCTGGGTGAGATCGGCAAGGGCTTCCACGTTGCAATGTCCACGCTTGACGCCGGCCGTCTCGGCATCTCCGCCGTCTGCGTCGGCATGGCTCAGGACGCGATCGACCAGACCATAAAGTATACACGCGAGAGGATGCAGTTCGGCAAGAGGATATCTCAGTTCCAGAACACTCAGTTCAAGCTTGCGGAGTATCAGACCAAAACGGAAGCCGCAAGGCTGCTTGTCTATCACTGCGCCAGCATGATGGACAACGGCCAGCCCGCTTCTCACCTGTCCTCCATGGCCAAGTATTACGCCGCAGACGTTCTCAACGAGGTCGTGCGCGGCTGCCTGCAGCTGCACGGCGGCTATGGTTACAGCAAGGAGTTTGTCATCGAAAAGCTGTACCGCGACGCCAAGCTCACCGAGATATTCGAGGGCACCTCGGAGGTTCAGAAGAAGATAATCGCCAAGTGGATGGGCGTAAAATGAGAGGGGCGGACGATAAGATGAATATCATTGTTTTCATAAAGCAGGTTCCCGACAGCGACCAGGTCAGGCTGGACGACAACGGCAACCTCATCCGTGAAGGCGTTCAGAGCATGATAAATCCCGTGGACAAGAACGCCATCGAAGCCGGTCTGGAGCTCAAGGACAAGTTCGGCGGGAAGGTCACCGCCGTCACGATGGGTCCTCCGCAGGCGGTGGAGGTGCTCAAGCGCGCTCTGTTCATGGGCTGCGACGACGTCGTGCTGCTGAGCGACCGCGCCTTCGGCGGAGCCGACACGCTTGCCACGGGCTACACTCTGGCAAAAGCCGCTGAGAAGATCGGCGGATACGACCTGCTCATCTTCGGGAACCGTGCCGCCGACGCCGAAACGGCTCAAACCGGGCCTGTCACAGCGGGCTTCCTGGGTCTGCCGCTCGTGACCTCCGTTTCCGCGCTGGAGGCAGCGGAAGGCTGCATATTCTGCACGCGCAACTTCACCAGGGGCATTGAGAAGTGCCGTGTGAAGCTCCCTGCCGTCATAACCGTGAAGCCGGAGCTGAACACTCCTCGTTTCCAGACTCCCGCCAACGTCATATCCGGCCTGAAGAAAGAGATAAAGGTCTGGGACTGCGCCGCCCTCGGCTGCGACGCCTCCAGGACCGGCGTCAGCGGTTCTCCTTCCAGGACCAAGCGGGTCGTTGCTCCCCCCTCCCGGTCCGTTGACACCGAGACGATAAGCGGAAGCAATGAGGAAATGGCAAAAGCCTTTGTCGACATTCTGGCCGGCGAGCACCTGATCTGATTGGAGTGTGCATAATGAGTAAAGATATATGGGTATATGCAGAGATAGACGAGGGCAGGCTCAATGAGACCGTGCTTGAACTGCTCTCCAAGTCCGTTGAACTAAAGGCCGAGCTCGGCGGCCGGGTCGCCGCGATACTGGCCGGCGCCGCCGATTCCGGGATACACAAGTCTCTCTCCGACCACGGCGCGGACATCATCATCACAGCCGACAGCAGCGTGCTGGGTGAATACAGCGCCCGCACCTACGCCGACGCGCTCACACAGCTGAGCCGCAAGTAC
>CAUAHS010000032.1 GCA_958428885.1 uncultured Eubacteriales bacterium | reverse complement strand
ATATGCGCCTGAACGATGACGGCAAAACCGTGGCCGCGGCGGACTGCCTGGTGCCCGGCATCGGCGAGATCGTCGGCGGCAGCCAGCGCGAGGAGAGGCTGGACGTGCTCGAGGCCAGGATGGCCGAGCTGGGCCTCGACCCGAAGGACTACTGGTGGTACCTCGACCTGCGCCGCTACGGCTCCTGCCGCCACGCGGGCTACGGTCTCGGCTTCGAGAGGCTCATCATGTACCTCACCGGCGTCGCCAACATCCGCGATGTGCTCCCGCACCCGAGGACGCTCGGCTCTGCGGACTTCTGAGCCCAATACCGGAAAGAAAAAAGCGCCCGCCCCGATATGGGGCGGGCGTTGTAGTTTTATTCGGGTATGTCTATCTCCGTCGGGTCGTCCGGCTCCTCTATGCACACCCAGATGTCGCCGTTGGACTCGAGGTCGCCGATGACGTCCAGCGGCTGCTTCATGTACCGCGCGTGCGAGGTGGCGGCAAGGGTGCCGTCCTTGAGATACAGCGCTCCCTCGCTCTCGAAGATGAGGCGGGTGTTGCGCGTGACCCGTCCTGTGACCAGCAGAGGCTCGTCATAGGGCACGGGCTTTTTGAAGCGGACGCTGATGTCGCCCGTGACGGCCCAGGTCTCCGGTTCCGTGACGTTTATCGCACGACCCAGGGTCTCGTCCAGCAGGGCGGTTATGACGCCGCCGTGTACCCTCTGCGGATAGCTCTGGTGCTCCCACTGTGCCGTGACCAGCGCCGCAACCGTGCCGTCCTCCAGCTCGTAGAACCGGGCCTTGAGGCCCCAGGGGTTGTTTATGCCGCACACAAAGCAGTTTCCGCTGTTGTTGTGCTTCCTGACTACCTTCTTCTTCAACTAAAAAGCCTCCAACTTCAGAAGGGCAGCGCGCTCAGTGCGCCGCCGACGGCGTCCTCCACCGCAATGATGACCTTTGCAAGATCGTAATTGGAAAACACGGTGTCCGCTATGCGCACGAGGTCGGCGTCCATGATAAGACCCAGCGCGAACACCACGCAGCCAAGGCCGATCAGGGCCAGGACCACGCTGATGACTATGCTCCATGCCTTTTTCATGCGTCCACCTCCCCGTGGTCATAGCACCACTCACGTCCTTTGCGCAATATGAGGTTCACAAAGCCCACGACGCAGCGGATGAAGAACCACACCGCAAAAAACAGCAGCAGCAGTCCCAGAGCCGCCAGCACCAGTGCGGCGCCGGCCAGCAGCAGGATATCCGCCACAACGCTCATGCCCAGGAAGCAGAAGGACACCAGCAGTGCCGCCGTGCAGATGAGCGCACCGCCGCAGCCGAAGATGCCCAGCGCCACGCAGGCAAAAAGCACCGTCAGCGGCAGTCCCACCACGACGCCCAGGATGATGTAAAGTATCAGCAGACCCACCTTCGCCTTCGGCGGCTTGGGCAGCTCAGTCGGACCGCCCCAGAAGGGCGGCAGGTCCGGGTTCTCTTCTGCCTCCTCCGGCGCCTCGGCCTCCCAGGTATCGTCAGGTCCGGCGGCCGCCGGCTCGGTCTCGTCCGCCTCTTCCGTCTCCTCGACGGGCTCGGCGGCGTCCTCGGGGCTTTCGACCGCCTCGGGCTCTTCCGGGTTTTCCGGCTCTTCCGCCTCCACGGGCACTTCCGGCGTCTCCGGCTGCTCCGGAGTCTCAGGCTCCGGGACTACGGGTTCTTCCGGCTCCGGCTCTGCGTCCGGTCCCTCGGGCACGGCGGGTGAGGGCTCCTCTGGTTCCGCGCTCTCCACCTCGGGAACGGGCTCTTCGGCGGAGGGTCCCTCCGCCCCGACTGGCTCAGCCGCGGCTTCGGGCTCGGGTTCGTCGGGCGCCTCCGGCTCTTCGGGTTCGGGCTCTATGGGCTCGGGCTCCACCGGTTTCGGCTCAGGCCTGGGCCGGCGGGGTTCGGGCATGGGCACGCTTTCCGAAGCGCCCTCCTCGGGCGGGGTATAGCCTCGCAGGACGGACACCGCGGCAAAGGTCGGGCTGCCGAGGCTCGCTATGACCGCAGCGTCGTCACCCTCCTCGTCAAAGCGGGCGTTCACGCCACGCAGCACCGCCTCGCGGTCCTGCGGCGCCATGCCGGAGAGCAGTTTGCCCAGCTCGGCAACATATTTCTGCCTGTCTATAACGGTCACCTCCAGAGTGACTCAAGGTCCAAAGTACGGGCATGTGCCCGTTCAGAGTTATTATAATTGATTATAACACAGCCGGTCAAGCGGCAAAACAGCGCCCGAGTGCTTGACAAGCGCGGCTTCATCAAATAAAATGAGAGTTCAGCGAAAAAGAACGCGGGGAGGAAGCTTTAAGCTATGGCCAAGGATAAGAAAGTCGAACAGATAACCGACATGGAGGTCGATTTTGCCCAGTGGTTCACGGACGTCTGCACCAAGGCGGAGCTGGTGGACTATTCGGGCGTGAAGGGCCTTTTCGTACTGCGGCCCTACGGCTACGCCATCTGGGAGAACATCCAGGCGGCGCTGGACGCGAAGTTTAAGGCAACGGGACACACGAACGTCTCCATGCCCATGCTGATACCGGAGAGCCTGCTGCAGAAGGAGAAGGACCACGTGGAGGGCTTTGCGCCCGAGTGCGCGTGGGTCACCATAGGCGGCAGCGAGGAGCTGCCGGAGCGGCTGTGCATCCGCCCGACGAGCGAGACGCTGTTCTGCGAGCACTGGAGCCACATTGTCCACAGCTGGCGCGACCTGCCCTGCCTCTACAACCAGTGGTGCAGCGTGCTGCGCTGGGAGAAGACGACTCGTCCCTTCCTGCGCGGGCGTGAGTTCCTCTGGCAGGAGGGCCACACCATCCACGCCACCGAGGAGGAGGCGCGCGAGGAGACGCTCCGGATGCTGGAGATCTACGCGGACATCTGCGAGAACTGGCTGGCGATGCCGGTCATCCGCGGCGACAAGACCGAGAAGGAGAAGTTCGCCGGGGCGGAGAACACCTACACCATCGAGTGCATGATGCACGACCACAAGGCTTTGCAGTCCGGCACGAGCCACTATTTCGGCGACGGCTTTGCAAAGGCCTTCGGCATAACGTTCTCGGACAAGGAGAACAAGCTGCGCAGCCCCTTTGAGACGAGCTGGGGCATGTCGACGCGCATAATCGGCGGCCTCATCATGACGCACGGCGACAACAACGGCCTGGTGCTTCCGCCGAGGATAGCGCCCATACAGGTCATTGTGCTGCCGATAGCGGCGCACAAGCCGGGCGTGACGGAGGCGGCGGAGAAGGTCGTGGAGCGTCTGAAAGCCGCGGGCATCCGCGTGAAGGGCGACTTCTCGGACAACTCCCCCGGCTGGAAGTTTGCCGAGTGGGAGATGAAGGGCGTGCCTCTGCGTCTGGAGCTCGGTCCCCGCGACATCGAGGCGGGCGTGTGCGTGACTGTACGCCGCGACAACGGCGAGAAGGTCACGGTGTCCCTCGACGAGCTCGAGACCGGCGTACCGGAACTGCTCGATGCGGTGCAGAAGGGCCTTTTCGACAAGGCGAAGCGCAATCTCGACGAGCACACCTACACCGCGACGACGGTGGAGGAGGTCAAGGACGTCATCGAGAACCGCGGCGGCGGCTTTGTGAAGACCATGTGGTGCGGCGACGAGGCCTGCGAGCTCAAGATGAAGGAACTGGCCGGCGTGTCCAGCCGCTGTATGCCCTTTGAGCAGGAGCACCTGGGCGATACCTGCCCCGTGTGCGGCCGTGCCGCCAAGAAGATGATCGTCTGGGGCGTCGCCTATTGATGGCAGTTTGAACAAAAAGGGGCCCGGCGCAAATTATGCGCCGGGCCCTTTTGTCTGAAAGTTTCGCCCGCCTTTTCAAAGGCGGCAGGGTGCAGGGGCGGAGCCCTTGCCCGCGCTCCGCAGAGCGCGGAACTCTCTTGTGCTCTATTAAGCGCAGGAGGGGGTCTAAGGGGGAACCCTCGCCGGGGGTTCCCCCTTTTATTTTACCCCGGAGTCTCCACCATCCGCGTGAGCGGAACGGACAGTTTGGGAAAGCGGCGCAAAAAAGACGCCCCTTTCGGAGCGCCTTTTGATTTACAGGCTCACGTTCTCGAGATAGTGGTCGAAAAGGGCGTTGAGGTAGTTTGCGGCGTCCTCGCCCCGGCCATCGTCGATGAGCTCGATGATGTGCATGCCCTGTTCGTAGAGCGCCTTCTCGCCCCAGAACCTCGCCGAGGATTCCCACAATATGCTCCCCACGCCCCGGAAAGCGTTCATGATGAGCGGAAAGAGCTGGTTGCCCGAGAGGGTGCAGATCTTGTAGTGGAAGCGCGCGAGCGCGGCGGCGACCTCGGCGGTGGTGGGGGAGAGGAGGCTGGCGGCCTCGAACTCGGCCATCATGTCGCGCAGTTCCTCCATGTCCTTCTCGCTGTGGCAGCGCCCAAGCCTTATGAGGGAACCGCCCTCTATGGCGCTGCGCAGTTCGACTATGGAGACGACCATCTGCCGGTCCAGTTTGCCGCCGTTGTAGCGGAGGATGGCGTTGAGGGTCTCAAGGTTGCCGGTCTCGGCAAAGTCGGCGACGACGGTGCCGCGCCTGGGCGTGACCTCGATAAAGCCCATGCGGGCGAGGTCCTCGAGGCCGAGGTGGACGATGGTCTTGCTGATCTTCATCTGCTCGGCAAGGTCGCGTTCGGAGGGCAGTCTGTCGCCGGGCTTGAGCGTGCCGGAGAAGATCATACCCTCAATGCGCTCTATGAAAAGCTCTTTTATTGTAGGCGCTACGATCTGTCCAAAATCCATATATAGGCCCTCCGTTCTGGTCAAACCAATAGTAACATGTCCGGGCGGTCATGGCAAGGCCCGGAGGTGGAAAAAGTTAAAAAAAGGACGCGCGGCATAGCGTTCGTTCTGCCGCGTGTCCTCTTTTCCGCGCCGCTGCGGGGTGTGGGCGGCACGGGCAGGTCCGGCCTCGGACGTGGGAAGCGGCGAGAGTTCCGTTCCCGCAAAAAACGGCCCTCAGCACCGGCGTCTCCGGCCCCACCATGCCCGGTTCGCATCCTCACCGCCGCGTCTTTGCGGCTGCGTCCGCATGCTCTGCCCAAAGCCCCGGACGCATGGATTGGATCAACTGTTCTGCGGCGATCAGGTCAAATCAATCGCCTATTGCTAAAAATATATCACAAAGCGCCCGTTTTTCAAGAAAAACGGGCGCTTTGGGCAAATTTGTATATATGCACATAAGTCTTGGTCAGACCTTAAACCACGGCGCTCTCCCTGCGTTTTTGCCTTGCGTCCACCGCCTCTCTCAGCAATGCGTAGAGCAGGGCGCAGACCGGCACGCCGAGCAGGGAGCCCAGCACGCCCGCCACGTTGCCGCCGACGATGACCGCGCAGAACACGGCGACGCCCGGCAGGCCCACCGATTTGCCCACGATGCGCGGATAGATGAAGGCCCCGTCCACCTGCTGGATCGCCAGTACCATGACGATGAAAAGCAGGGCTTTTATGGGACTTACGATGAGGATGAGCAGAGCGCCGATGACCTCGCCGATGAAGGAACCTACCATCGGCACGAGCGAGGTCACTCCAATGACCACGGAGATGACCTCCGGGTAGGGGAAGCGGAAAATGCGCATGCAGACATAGCAGAGGATGCCGAGGATGCAGGAGTCCGTGAACTGCCCGGCCACAAAGTTCGAGAAGGTCTCCGAGGCCATGGAGGCGATGCGGCTGATGGTGGAGGACGCCCGGTGCGGGAGGAAGGCGTCTATGCAGCGCTTCATGAAGCGGCCGATGCGCTCCTTCTGAGCGAGGACGTAGACGGCGACGATGAGGCCGAGGAAGGTGTTCATAACCGTGCTGATGACCGAGCCGCCCACGTCCGTCACGGTGCTGACCACCGAGGAGCCGGCGCTTACCATCGAGGAGCCGGCGCTGGACGCCGCCTCTTGGACGTTGGCGGAGCCCTCCTTGAGGTAGGTGGTGAGGTCGGAGAAGACCTGATCCCAGTTCACGGAGAACTCCTCCAGCGCATCTATGGTGATGCCGAAGCCGGCGAGGAACTCCCGGAGCCACTGTACGACGGAGTTTATATAATTCGGCAGCTGGGAGGCCACCTCCGCCACCGTGGCGGTGAGCTGGGGCAGTATGACGGCGATGAGGATGACGATGACGCCCAGGGTCACGACCAGCGCACACACCAGCGAGACCGGGCGGCGCAGCCGCCGGACATAGGGGCGGCGGTCCTCGGACATGCCGTAAAAGAGCCGGTTCTCAAAGAGTTTGAGCGGCACGTTGAGCACAAAGGCCATGGCAAGACCCGTTATCACAACGCCGAAGACGTTCCACACCGTCGCTATAGCGCCGTATATCGCCGCAAGATTCTGCGCAGCGGTATAGAGCACCACGGCAAAGGTGATGATGAGCAGTATTATGCGGACGTTTTTGCGGTCAAGCTTCATGCTTCGCCTCCTCCACGTCTAATCGTTACCATAATACACAGAAATCAGTCCCGTATCAACCCATTTTTGACAGGGCAAAGCCCCGGCCTGATCGGCCGGGGCTCATTTTGTTCAGGCGATGCCGAGCAGGGCGTTGAGGTCGAGCGCCTCAAAGTCGGGCTCCCAGACTATCTCGGCGTCGGAGATCCAGCCGTTTATCTGGTCGTCGTAGAGCAGGGCGGCGGCGACGGCACGCAGGTTGTAGGGCGTACCGGTGGAGTCGTACTGCAGGACGGAGTCGTCCGGGCTGAGGGGCTCGCGCAGGATGAGGTGGTAGCCGAAGCTGGTCTCCACGATGTCGCTGAGCTGGCCCGGTTCAAGCGCCGCCGTGGCCTCGGAGAACTCCGACGCCATCTCGCCGGAGGTGAAGCAGTAGCCGTCCGGGTAGGCGGCCAGGCCGGTGTCCTCGCTGTTTTCCTGCATCAGCGTGTCGAAGGCGGTCTCCAGTTCCTCGCCGCTCTTGCCCTCGAGCTGGGAGCGGATGTCCTCCATCTGGGCCAGCTTTTCGGCCTTGGCGGCGTCGTCTATGGCGTTGCCCTCCTCGTCGGTGGTGAGGATGAGTATGTGCTTGGCGCTCATGTAGCCGTAGTCGTTGGCGAAGTCGAGCACCTGCTCGTCCGTCAGCTTGTCGCCGCCGCTGCCGTAGATGTCGGCGTAGGCGCGGGAGTAGAGGGCGGCCATGCGGTTCATGTAGTCGTAGAGCTCGCGGCTGACGTAGTTCTGCTCAAGAATCTCGAAGAGGTCCTCCTCGGTGCCGTCCTCGCCCACGATGTCGGCAATATCGCTGGCCAGCAGGGCGGCGAGGGCGTCCTCGTCCTCGGCGGTGAGCGTGATGCCTTCGGCAGCGGCGTTCACCTCAAGGGCGTGGTACTGCACGGCGTAGTTTTTGGCCTCCTCTTCGATCACGACGCCGATGGTGGAGTTCTCGTCGTAGATGTAGGGCACGGAGAAGTCCGCAACGGCGCCGAAGGTGCCGGAATACTGGGTGTAGCAGTAGTAGAGCCAGTAGAAATACTCTCCCCAGGTGACGGGGGAGCCGTCCACGGTCATGACCGTGGCGTCCAGGTCATAGGCGGCACGGGCGCCGTCCCAGTCGAGGCTGACGGTCTCTCCGGTTGTCTCGGGGCTGGCCTCGGGGGAGGCAGAGGGGTCCGCTTCGCCGGCGCTGCCGCAGCCGGAAAGTACCGCCAGGATTAGGGCGGCGCACAGTGCGATCGATACGAGTTTTTTCATTTTATCCTCCTTGGTTTGCGTTCGTATTCTTATCCGTCGAGGCCCAGGCGGCGGCGAAGCGGGAGGCCTCGTCGAGCACCCTGGCCTTGGGCGGGAGTTTGAGCGATATTCTGGGCACGGAACCGGCCTCGACACGTAGGCGGCCCTTGTATTCTGGTCTCGCATAGAGCTCCGAGACGCGGGCCATGTCGAACTCCGAGAGCGTGAAGCGCAGCGTACCGGCCTTTTGCGAGATGTCCGTTATCCCGGCACGTCCCGCTTCGCCACGCAGCAGCGCCACGCGGACCAGCGCCGTTACGGCGTCGGGCGGCTCTCCGAAGCGGTCGATGAGCTCGTCGAGCACGTCGTCCGCGTCCGACTCCGTGCGGATGAGGGCTATGCGGCGGTAGAGGTCCATGCGCTGCTCCGAGGAGGCGACATAGCTCTCCGGGATGTTGGCCGAGACGGCAAGATCCGCCGTGGAGCTCGCGCGGTTGGCGGGCTTTTCGCCCTTTTCCTCCAGTACGGCCTCCTCCAGCAGCTTGAGGTACATGTCGTAGCCGACGTCGATGAGGTGGCCGGACTGCTCGGCGCCCAGGAGATTGCCCGCACCGCGTATCTCCAGGTCACGCATGGCGATGCGGAAGCCGGAGTTGAACTCGGCGAATTCCCGTATGGCCTCCAGCCGCTTTTCGGCGATCTCGGTCAGCGACTTGTCGCGCTTGAAGGTGAGATAGGCGCTGGCTCGGCGGGTGGAGCGGCCCACACGGCCTCTTATCTGGTGGAGCTGGGCGAGGCCCAGCTTGTCGGCGTCCTCGATTATCAGCGTGTTGACGTTGGGGATGTCTATGCCCGTCTCAATTATCGTCGTGCACACGAGCACCTGGACCCTGCCCTCGACCATGTCCTCCATGACGCGGGAGAGCTGTTCCTCGTCCATCTTGCCGTGGGCCACGGCGACGGAGGCGCCGTCGAGCATCTCGGCGATGCGAAGGGCGGTGCGCTCGATGTTGTCCACACGGTTGTGGAGATAGTACACCTGTCCGCCGCGGTTGAGCTCCCGGCGCATGGCGTCCGCAAGGACGCCCCAGTCGTGCTCCATGACGAAGGTCTGCACCGGCAGGCGGTCCTGCGGCGGCTCCTCTATCGTGGACATGTCGCGTATGCCCGCGAGGGCCATGTTCAGCGTCCGCGGTATGGGCGTCGCCGAGAGCGTCAGGACGTCCACCTGACGAGCGAGTTCCTTGATATGTTCCTTGTGCGAGACGCCGAAGCGCTGCTCCTCGTCCACGATGAGCAGGCCCAGACGCTTGAACTCCACGTCCTTCTGCAGCAGCCGGTGCGTGCCGATGACGAGGTCGCACTTGCCGCTCTTGAGGTCCGCGAGCGTGGAGCGCATCTGCGCCGGGCTGCGGAAGCGGCTCATGACCTGTATGTCCACGGGGTAGCCGAAAAAGCGCTGCACGGCGGTCTGATAGTGCTGCTGGGCCAGGACGGTGGTCGGCACGAGGATGGCCGCCTGTTTTCCGCCGAGGATGCACTTCATGACGGCCCGGAGGGCGACCTCGGTCTTGCCGTAGCCCACGTCCCCGCAGAGCAGGCGGTCCATGGGCACGGGCTTTTCCATGTCCGCCTTTATCTCCTGGATGCAGCGGAGCTGGTCGTCCGTCTCCTCAAAGCCGAAGCGCTCCTCAAACTCCGCCTGCCAGGGCGAGTCGGGCGGGAAGGCGTAGCCCTCCTGGCGGCTGCGCTCGGCATAGAGCTTGATGAGGCCCTGGGCCAGCTCCTTGGCCGCCGCCTTGGCGCGAGACTTGGTCCGCTGCCACTCCGTGCCGCCCAGCTTTGAGAGGCGCACGGGCTTATCCTCGCCGGCGCCGACGTATTTAGTCACGAGGTCCAGCTGTGTGGCCGGGACGTAGAGGCTGTCCGTGCCGGCGTAGCTTATCTTTATGTAGTCCTTCTCCGCCCCGTCCACGGGTATGCGGACAACGCCCGCAAAGCGGCCTATACCGTGCTGCTCGTGCACCACGAGGTCGCCCACGGCGAGGTCGGCGCAGGAATCTATCTTTTCGCCTACGGCCTTTTTGCGGCGTTTCTGGCGCCTCAGGCCCGCACCCATGATCTGGGTATCCGTCAGCACCGCAAGGCGCAGTGTGGGGTACTCCATGCCCGCAGAGAGGCCTCCCGAGGTGACGGAGCACTGTCCGGGTCCCGGCAGGCGGCCTATGTTCTCCGCAGCCGTGGCGTGGACGCCGCTCTTTTGAAGCATCTCCGTGAGGATGTTCGCCCGGCGCATGTCCCCGGCGAGGACCAGGACGCCGAAGCCGCCCGCCAGATACTGTCCGGCATCCTCCGCCGCCTGCTGGGCGGAGCCCGCGTAAGAGGGCAGCTGCTTTGCCTGTATGCCCGTCACGCTCCCAGTCGGCAGCGGATAGCGCCCGGCGGCAAAAGCGTCAGCCATGTACACGGAGCGGCCGTTCATTCTCTCGAGCACCGAGTGCTCGGAAAGGCAGAAGTCCTCCGCTTTCGACTGCATGCGCCCGGCGGAGACGAGCTCCTCCACGTCGTGCGCTATCTGTGCGGCGTAGTCCTTCGCCCGGTCCATGAACCGTCCGGGCTGGTCAAGTATCAGCGCCGCTCCCTCCGGCACGTAGTCGTGCGCACAGGCGCTCTCGCCGTATATGAGCGATGCATAGCGGTCTGCGGCACGCAGCTCGGCTCCGGCGGAGAGGCGCTCGGCGTCCTCACGCAGCGTCTCGGCCAGGCGGGCGGAGCCCTTGCGCTCAGCCCTTGCGGCAAGTTTTTCAAGTTCCGCAGCCAGAGCGGAGGCTCCGCCCTTGCAGAGCGAGGGGAGAGTCTCCGCCGCGGGCAGGACGGTGCAGCCTTCAAGGTCCTCCGTCCGGCGCTGGCTGCCGGTGTCGAAGCATGAAATTGAGTCTATCTCGTCCCCCCAGAACTCCACGCGCACAGGCTGGAGATGGGCGGGGGAGAAGAAATCGAGTATGCCGCCGCGGCGTGAAAACTGGCCCGGTCCCTCGACCTGGACGGCCCTGGAGTATCCGCAGCGCAAAAGCGCGTCCTCCGCATCCGCTGGGTCGAGACGGGTCTTCATGTCGATGCTGAAAGCCGCGCGGCGGAAGGCCTCCGGCGGCATGGCGCGCTGAAAGAGGCCCTGGGCGGTTATTATAGTCACATGGGCGCCGTTCATGAGGTCGTTGAGCGCTCCGAGGCGGCGCTGCTCCGTCTGGCGCGAGACGGCGTCAGCCGAAATGAATACATATTCCCTGCCGGTCAGCACCACCGGCCTCTCGCCCGTGAAGGCGGCTATGTCCACGGCGAGGGCATCGGCCGCAGCCTCATCCGGCGTGAGCAGTACGACGGGGGCGCCGGTTTTGAGATACAGAGCCGCAGCAAACTGCGCCCGGTGGACCCCGGAGAGCCCCGTTATGAGCGCGGGAAAGCCACCTCTCTCCCCCGGCATGGGGAGGGCGGCAGCCTCAGGTATGTCGAAAAACGCCTTTGCGAGAATCGTGATGTCCATAACCACTGCATTATACCAGAGCTTTCTGTCAAATTCAATAATATCCGGTCGGCTTCGGACCTGTTATACTATTATTTAATTAAATATTGCCGTCTGGGCCTAGACAAAACCCAAAAGTGTTATTATAATAGGTGTAGAATCATATAAGT